>NZ_CANPVT010000022.1 GCF_947581735.1 Candidatus Palauibacter soopunensis | reverse complement strand
AAGCCCTGGTTGGCCTGGAGGCCCGCAGCGTCGGCGGCTGTGATAGTGACAACGGATTTGCAATCGTAAATCGCTGATTATAAACGACTTGATGATTCGTTGACGGTCGTTGTTACCTCATTCGACCCCTCAATCGCGACTCCGGTCGTCGGCCAGGTAGGCGGCCCAGTCGTTCATGAGGTGGCGGCGGCGCTCGAACAGGTCCGTGCGCCGGTATGCGGCCTCGACCCTGTTCTGCACGACGTGCGCCAGGGCCGCCTCGACGACCTCGCGGGGATGATCCGTTTTCTCGGCCGCCCAGTCCCGGAAGCTCGACCGAAAGCCGTGCGGCACCGCCGCGATCTCCTGCTTCTTCAGGAGCCGGCGCAGCGTTTTCTCCGACAGCGGCTTCGCGCCGCCGCGGGTGAACACGAACGGACTGCGGTCGTCGAGCGCTCGCGCCCGGTCGAGGATCTCCAGGGCGCGGCGGCACAGCGGCACGCGATGCTCGCGCTTCGCCTTCATGCGTGCCGCGGGAACGGTCCACACCCTGGCGCCGTCATCGATCTCCCCCCACTCGGCCCACCGCACCTCGCCCCATCGCGCCGCCGTCAGCACAAGGAACTCGAACGCGAGCGGGCCGGCGGGCGACCGGCTCGTTCCTCGCACCGCCCGGATGGCCGCTGCGACGTCCCGGTGAGGCAGAGCCGGCATGTGCCGTATCACGCGGTGCTGCGAGCCGAGCACCGGCCGGAGCTGGTCGCAGGGGTTGCCGGTTCGGAACTCCATCGCCATCGCCCAGTCCAGCACCGAGCGCATGCGCTGCAGCACGACCCGGGCGGTGGCCGCCTTCGTGTACCAGATGGGAGAGAGGATCTCAAGCAAATCGGCGCTCGTTACCTCCGACACCGACACCTTGCCGATGCGCGGGAAGGCGTACCGCTCAAGGCTCGACATCCAGTCCCTTCCGTGTTTCTCGCTGCGCCAGCCGGGCTGCTTCTGTGCCAGGACCCGCGCGGCCGCTTCGGCGAAGCTGGGCACGTCCCGGGCGCGCCGCCTCTCCGCCATGGGGTCGCCGCCCTCGCGGGCGAGCTTGCGGTTCGCCCGCGCCCTCACCCGGGCCTCGGCCAGCGAGACGAGCGCGGCGCTGCCGAGTCCGAGGTCGTGGCGCCGCCCGCGGATGACGAGGCGCTGGACCCAACTCCGGGCTCCGCTCTCCTGGACGAACAGGTACAGCGTGTTGCCGTCGCAGTACCGGCCCGGCGGTGCCGCGCGGACGAACTGGGCCGAGAGCGCCTTGTCCGGATGGCGGCCCTTGGGCTTCCCTTTTCGGGCCGGCTTCCCTTTTCGGGCCGGAACGGGAGAGGAGGTCAAGTCTATCATTCCCTACAAATAGAGCCGCGCCGCACTTCGGATGGTCGTGGAAGTCTATTCACCGAGCCGCACGGTCTGGTCCCGCACGAGAACAATATATCATAGTCGACCACGTGCGATCCGTGAGCGACAAGTAGCTGCGTATTGGCGACGTTGCGGCGACATCCCGGCTTCGCGCGCACGAACGCGGCCGAGAGCGCTTATTCCGGACGCCGGCCCCTTCGAATTCGTCTGCGGGTTCCGTGGCGCGAGCCCCGGCGTTATCATGGCCCGCCGCCGGCCGTTCGCGCGGCCGCCCGCGGGAAACTCCGGTACGGGCGGCCTCGTAGGTTCGGTTCGCCGATGGTGGCCGGTTCCGGGTGGTACCAGTTGCGGCAAGGACGGCGATGAGCGTCTTCGTCTTCATCATCATCATCGTGGCGCTCGTCACGTTCGGGGAAGTGGCCCAGAAGTGGTTCGCGGCCCGCCCCTCGCCCACGCCGGTGGAACCCGGCCGGGACGACGAGATCGAGCGTCTGCGCGAACATGTCTCGCTGCTGGCGAGCCAGGTGGACCAGTTGACGGAGGAGCAGCGCTTCATGACCCGCCTCCTCGAGGGCGGCGGACTCGCGGGCGGGGCGCCATCGGATGAGTCTCGCCCGGAAGGGCGACCCGATTCACGACTGCGGGGACCGAGCTGATGCTGAACAGAGAAGACATAGAGAGCTTCCTCATCCGCACCGAAGCGGACTATCAGGAACTCGACGAGGGACTGTGGATCGTCCACCCCAACGGAGCGAGCGCGGAGCGGCAGCCGAGGATTCTGGTGAACTACCAGCCGCCCGTTCTCGTGTGTCGCGCGGACATCCGCGACCTCCCGATCGACGATGAGGACCAGCTTGCGCTCTACCGGAGGCTCCTGGAGCTGAACGCGGTGGACCTCATCCACGGGGCGTACGGCCTCGAGGACGGAGAGGTCATCCTGAGCGACACGCTGGAGCTCGAAAACCTCGACTTCTCGGAGTTCCGCGCCACGCTCGAGAGCCTCACGCTGGCGCTGACGTCCCATTGGGACAGTCTCACCGCCGACATATCGACCGACTGAAGAGCAAGCACAGGAAACGAGCATACACCATGGGTGTCCTGGACCGTCTTTCACGGCTGATTCGATCGAACCTCAACGACCTCATCGCTCGGGCCGAGAATCCCGAGAAGATGCTCACCACGATCATCGAGGACATGCGCCGCCAGCTCGCGCAGGCGAAGCAGGAGGTCGCGGTCGCGATCGCCGACGAGCGCAAGCTGCGGGCGCAGTTCGAGGAGTCGCGCTCGACGGCGCAGGAGTGGGAGCGGCGGGCGCGGCTCGCGATCCGCGAGGGCCGCGACGACCTCGCGCGCCAGGCGCTCGTGCGCGGGCAGGAGCACGCGGAGCACGCGCGCGAGCTGGAGGCGCAGTGGCAGAACCACCGCAACGAGACGGAGAAGCTCAAGGACTCGCTGCGCCAGCTGAACGCGAAGATCGAGGAGGCGAAGCGCAAGAAGAACCTCCTCATCGCGAAGCAGAAGCGCGCGGAGGCCCAGAAGCGCATCCACGACACGATGCAGGGGCTCCACGACAAGAGCGCCTTCCGCGCCTTCGACCAGATGACCGAGAAGATCGAGCAGGCGGAGCGCCAGGCGCTCGCGAGCGCCGAGGTCACCGAGGAACTCACCGGCGACACGCTGCTCAGCGAGTTCAAGGCGCTGGAGGCGGGGGGCGACGCCGCCGTGGAGGACAAGCTGCTGGAGATGAAGGCCTCCATGGGCCTCCTCCCCTCCGCCGAGCCCGAGGAGGTGAAGGCGCTCGGCTCCGGCGAGGACGCCGAGGCGGATGCCGGGTCGGACGCGGGTGACGCCGCCGGCGGGGATGACGTGGAAGAGATCCCCGAGGCGGAACTCCTCGAACTGCTGGGCGAGTCCGGCGAGACGGAGCGGGCCGAGAGCGAATGAGCCCGGGCCCGGGGCGGAAGCGGCTTTCCTCCTCTCGGCTCGCGATTCTCGCGGAGGGGGCCTTCGGGGTCGAGACGGCGAAGACCGCCTCGTCCGCCGTGCGCTACCAGCCGGAGCGGGTGAATGCCGTCATCGACTCCCGCTTCGCCGGCCGCACGGTGGAGGAGACGCTGGGCTTCGGCGGCGACATCCCCATCGTCGCGACCTTCGCCGAGGCGCTCGCGACGGAACCCCGACCTGAAGCCCTCCTCGTGGGGATCGCGCCCCAGGGAGGGCAGCTCCCCGAGGCGTGGCGCGCGGTGCTCGTGGCCGCGCTCGAGGAGGGACTCGACATCATCAGCGGCCTTCACTTCTTCCTCTGCAACGATCCCGAGCTGGCGGCGCTGGCGGAGCGGCACGGGTGTACGCTGTTCGACCTCCGCAAACCGCCCCCGGACCTGCCGGTGGGGGCGGGCCGGGCCATGGGGACCGACGCGTTCCGCGTGCTCACGGTCGGCACGGACTGCAACACCGGGAAGATGACGGTTTCGCTGGAACTGCAGCGCGCGCTGCAGGCCCGGGGGGTGCGCGCCGGCTTCGCGGCCACGGGACAGACGGGGATCCTCATCGCCGGCACGGGCATCGCGGTCGACGCGGTGGTGTCGGACTTCATCTCCGGCGCCGCCGAACGCCTCACGCTCGAGGCGGCGCGGGGCGAGGACGGCGAGGGCGTCGACATCGTCCTCGTCGAAGGCCAGGGGTCGCTCATGCACCCGGGCTACTCCGGCGTCACGCACGGCCTCCTGCACGGCACGCTGCCGCACGCGATGATCCTCACCTGGATGCCGAGCCGCCCCCGCATCTACGGCGGCAACCACAGTTGGGTCGTGCTCCCGGACCTGGACGAGGTGATCCGCCGCTACGAGGACGCGCTCGCCTGGGCCTGCCCCGACGTCCCCGGCCGCGTGATCGGCGTCTCCCTCGCGACCTACGACATCTCCGACGACGACGCCCGCGCCGCCGTCCGCCACGCCCGCGACGTCACCGGCCTCCCCGCCACCGACCCCATCCGCTTCGGCCCCGCCCCCCTCGTAGAAGCCATCCTCCAAGCCCACGCCGCCCACCGGGCGTCCCCGAGTTACGGCTGACGCGTCGACCGGTTACGTTCACCGGATGAACGGGATCATGATCACGCGGTGGAACCTCAGCCTCTCGCTCACCCTCGCGCTCATGATCGTGGCGGGAGGCTTCTCTCTCCTGTGGGAACGGACGAACGCCCTTCACGCGACGCAACTCGAACTCGTCACCCGCGTGTCGCGCGTCGAGGTCCAGGTCCAGGATCTTCGGGAGGACGTTGTAGCCCTCCGCGAGGACATGGTGGCCATTCGCGAGGACGTGGCGGCTCTTCGCGAGGAATTTCGCGAGGAAATTGCTGCTCTTCGCGCGGAATTTCGCGAGGAAATTTCTGCTCTTCGCGAGGAACTTCGCGAGGAAATCGCGGCCCTTCGCGAGGAGATCCGGGGACGGGGCGAGCCGATCCGTGCGCACGAGACTCTGGAGGTCGGCGCGCAATGACCGACCGGGCCCCTTCGGGGCCGCGCAAGCGCGTGTTCAGCGGGATCCAGCCGACGGGGCACGCGCATCTCGGGAACTATCTCGGGGTGTTCCGGCGCTGGGCGGCGATGGTCGACGAATACGAGTGCTACTACTGCATCGTCGACCTGCACGCGATCACGCGCGAGTACGAGCGCGAGGATCTGCTGCGGCGCGTGTTCGATCTCACGGTGTCGCTCGTGGCCTCGGGGATCGACCCGGAACGCTGCACGCTCTTCGCGCAGTCGCACGTCCCCTACCACAGCGAACTCCAGTGGCTGTTCAACACGGTCACCCCGGTGGGCGATCTGGGGCGGATGACGCAGTACAAGGAGAAATCGCAGGGTCGGGAGTCGGTGAACGCGGGTCTCCTCAACTACCCGGTGCTGCAGGCGGCCGACATCCTCCTCTACCGGGCGCACTTCGTGCCGGTGGGAGAAGACCAGCGCCAGCACCTGGAACTGTCGCGGGAGGTGGCGCGGCGCTGGAACGGGCGCTTCGGGGACTTCTTCCCGGAACCGGAGACGCTGGTGGGGACGGGGGCTCGCGTCCGCGGGCTCGACGGCGTGGCGAAGATGTCGAAGTCGAAGGACAACACGGTGCGGATGGTCGCCGAGCCGGACGAACTGTGGGCGCGGCTGCGCACGGCGGTCACGGACCCGGCGCGGGTGCGGAAGGACGATCCCGGCAACCCGCACGTGTGCAACGTCTTCGCCCTGCACGAGTTCTTCACGGATCCGGCGGACCGTGCCGAGATTGAGATCCTCTGCCAGACGGCGGGGATCGGTTGCGTCGCCTGCAAGCGGCAGCTCACGGACAACGTGGCCGAGGAACTCGCGCCGGTGCGCGAACGCGCGGCGGAACTGCGCGCGCACCCGGAGCGGGTGATCGAGATCCTGGCGGCGGGGGCGGAGCGGGCCCGCGCCGAGGCCGCCCGCACGATGGAAGTCGTGCGCGAGCGCATGGGCGTCGGCCCGCGCACGCTGGACGCCGACCTGCCCGGGCTGGCCGCGGCCGCCACCGCGGGGGCCGCCACCGCGGGCGACGGCGGCTGAGCCCCTAGCGCCGGGAGTCGCCTTGCGCCGCTTCGTGATCTGGATGTACGCGCCGGAGACCCCCCACTGGTCGATGCCGGAGTGGTCGTTCGAACGCATCCGCGGCGCCCTGGACCCGGAGTGGGAGATCGAGTCGGTGCGCGTCGCGCTCGAGGCATCGGGCGACGGCGTGCGCGTGACGCCGCCGGAACTTCTGGAAGCGGTGGCCGACGCCGAGGTCTACTGCGGCTGGGGGATCCGGCGGGACGTCTTCCGCGCCGCCCGCAGGCTGCGCTGGTTCCACTCGGGCGCGGCCGGGGCGCGGAACTCGCTCTTCGAGGAGATGCGGGAGAGCGACGTCATCTTCACGAACTCGGCGGGCATGTACGCGGACTCGCTGGCGGACCATGCCATGGCCGGCATCCTGTACTTCGTCCGCGGCCTGGACCTCGCGGTGCGGGCGCAGCGCGAGCGGGAGTGGGTCCAGTCCGCGCTGAACTCGCCCCGCAGCCCCCTGCACGCCGCGCCCGCCGCCGGCGAGGTGGCCGGGGCCTCGCTCGGCATCATCGGCTACGGCGGCATCGGATCGGCGCTCGGCCGCCGCGCGCACGCCCTGGGCATGCGAGTTCAGGCCATTCGCCGCACCGCCGGCCCGAAGCCCCCCGAGCTCACCCGCCTGCACGGGCCCGACCATCTGCCGGAACTCCTGGAGTCCTCGGACTTCGTCGCCCTCACCGCCCCCGAGACGCCGGAGACGGAGGGCCTTCTCGGCACCGAGGAACTGGCGCGCATGAAGCCGGGCGCCGTGCTCATCAACCTCGCCCGCGGCACCCTTGTGGATGAGACCGCGCTCGTCCACGCGCTGGAGACGGGACACCTGCGTGGCGCGATGCTGGACGTGTTCGAGACCGAGCCCCTCCCGGCCGACCACCCTCTGTGGGGCCTCGAGAACGTCCTCGTCACCCCCCACGTGGGCGGCACCTCGGCCCGCTTCTGGGAGCGCGAGACGGACCTGATCGTCCGCAACATCTCCCACTACCAGCGCGGCGACCCCCTCGAAAACCAGGTCGACAAGACCCGCGGCTACTGAGCCCCGGACTGGCCGCGACGTTCCCGCGGGAACGTCTCCGGACCCGCCCATTACCTTGAAGCCGGTCCCCGATGACGCCACATTGAGCCCCGCCCGCAACTTGGGCTTGAAGGAGCAGGAAGGGTCCGGTGAGCACTGGGAACGTCAACTACTACATGAATCTGCCCTACGGCGAGCGGATCCTGCAGGAAGTTCTCGACGACGGACGCTCCCGCGGGGAATCAGGATCGTTTCAGAACTGAATGCGCCCACCGACAAACAGGTTCGATCCTGGGTGCAAACCGATCGATAAGTCCGATCTCGAGTCCAGGATCATGGCCTCCCACCCATCAACCCGAATCACCGACGCCGTAATCAGGCCAATACCCGCACCGATGACCGCGAAAGTGCCAGCCACAAGTCCGAACGTCTCCGCGCCGCTGAACAGCCAATCATCCTCGTAAAGCTCAGGGTTGACAAGGCCAAGCAGCCCCGCAGCCGCAACGCCGGACCCCGCACCAATCAGTACCCCCTTCGCGTAGGGACGACGCTCGGTATGGCGCTCTATCCGTCGAATCGCGTCGAGCGCGATCGATCGTGTCCCCCCTTCATCCCGGAGGATTAACTCACCCTGTCGCATCTCGACGAATGAACCGATCACCGTGCTTGACGGAAGCGTTACGCGAATCCGCTCATCCGGCTCCTGCGCCACAGCGAAGGCAGGGTTCAGCGCCACGCAGGCCACCGCGACAACCACCGCCACCGTCAATTTCGCGACGTTGTTCAGTCCTCTACCTCCTCCGGCTGGTCCTCACCAATACTCGCTGCGACCACCGGTGGGAGGGGAAAGGACGGCGCTATGCCGAGCCGAGGAGGCCCGCCGCAAGCCTTGCGGTCATGCAGACACCGCCCAAATCCCCTCAGAAGCGTCCGGCGAGCCGGAGGACGCCTCTTTCGATCTTGAGCGCTGGCCCAACGGCCAACCCAACGCCTATATGATAGCCGATCGTATGCGATCTTTGGGCGACAGGGATCCATATGCCGACGACGTTTCGCCGATATGCCGCGTTTTCCGACCCGGTCGCCCGCACCGACTCCCATGGGGCGGCCGATGACAGATGATGCCAAGGCGCTACGGCGACAGATCGAAGTGCTCCAGGAGCGTGTCTCCCGCCTGAGCGCCGCCGTACTCCGCGTCAGCGACAGCCTCGACCTGGACACCGTGCTTCGGGAGGTCGTCGACAGCGCCCGCGCTCTGACGGCGGCCCGCTACGGCATGATCGCGACGGTCGACCACACCGGAGGTGTCGCGGAGTTCGTCGCCTCCGGTTTCACGCCCGACGAAGACCGCGAGATTGCGGCGTGGCCGGACTCACCACGCCTCTTCGCGCATTTCCGGGACCTTGCGGCGCCGCTGCGGCTGGCGGACCTGCAGGCCTACGTGGGGTCGCTCGGGCTTTCGTCGGATCTCATCTGGCCCACGGCGATGCTGGTCGCGCCAATGAAGTACCGGGGCGTGGACGTCGGCAGCTTCTTTCTTGCCGGGAAGGAGGGTGGGGAGGAGTTCACGAGCGCCGACGAAGAGGTCCTGTTGCTGTTCGCCTCGCAGGCCGCGACCGCCCTCGCCAACGCCCGCGCGCACCGCGAGGAGCGCCGGGCGCGCGCTGACCTGGAGACGCTGATCGAGACGTCGCCCGTCGGCGTGGTGGTCTTCGATGCCGAGACGGGCAACCCGCTATCGTTCAATCGGGAGGCGCGGCGCATCGTCGAGGGCCTGAACTCGCCCGGACGCGCCGTCGAGGAACTGCTGGAAGTGATCACGTGTCAGCGCGCCGATGGGCGGGAGGTCTCCCTGGCGGAGGTCCCGATGGCACGGCAACTGAGCGACGGCGAGACGGTCCGCGCCGAGGAGATGACGCTCTCGGTCCCCGACGGCCGGAGCGTGACGACACTGGTCAACGTCACGCCGATCCGGGCGGCCGGGAACGCGGTCGGATCGGTGGTGGTCACGATGCAGGATCTGGCGCCATTCGAGGAACTCGAGCGGATGCGGACGGAGTTCCTCGCCATCGTGAGTCACGAGTTGCGCGCGCCGCTCACTTCGATCAAGGGATCGACGGCCACCGTGCTCGGTGCTTCACCGGGCTTCGCCACGCCCGAAATGCTGCAGTTCTTCCGCATCATCGATGCGCAGGCCGATCAGATGAGCGGCCTCATCGGCGATCTGCTGGACGCCGGACGCATCGCCACGGGCACATTGTCGGTGTCGACCGAATCCTCCGACGTGGGCACGCTCGTCGACCAGGCGAGGAGCACCTTCCTGAACGGGGGCGCCCGGCACACGATTCACGTCGACCTTCCCGAGGAACTGCCTCGCGTGTCGGCGGATCGGCAACGCATCGTGCAGGTGCTGAACAACCTCCTTGCCAATGCCGCCAGGCACTCTCCGGAGTCGTCGCCCATCCGGGTTTCCGGACGGCACGAAGGCGCTCACGTTGCGATCTCGGTCGCCGACAACGGCCGGGGCATTCCGCCCGGGCGCCTCCCGCACCTGTTCCGGAAGCACGCCGGCACCAGGGATACCAGGCAGAATCTGGAAGGCGGTCTGGGCCTGGCCATCTGCAAGGGACTCGTCGAGGCTCACGGCGGGCGCATCTGGGCCAGGAGCGGTGGGGAAGGCCAGGGCGCCGAGTTCACGTTCACGGTCCCGGTGGCCGAACCTGCCGGCGGCGACCCTCGAGCGGCGGACGCTGCCCGGGCTCCGGCGGGCCCGCGCCGACCGCGCCGGGCACAGGCGCGCATCCTCGTGGTGGACGACGATCCGCAGGCGCTGCGCCATGTCCGCGACGTGCTCACCGCCGAGGGCTACGCCACGGCCGTGACCGGGGACCACCGGGAACTGTCACATGTCATCCACGCCGAGAAACCCCATCTGGTCCTGCTCGATCTCATGCTCTCCGGGACCGACGGGATCGAGCTGATGGAGCACGTTCCGGAGCTGGCCGATCTGCCGGTCATCTTCATCTCCGCCTACGGACGGGACGAGACCATCGCCCGGGCCCTCGGCGCCGGCGCCGCCGACTACATCGTCAAACCGTTTTCTCCCACGGAGCTTACGGCGAGAGTCCGCGCCGCGCTGAGAAAGCATGCCGAACCCCAACGCTTCGTGCTCGGACAACTCGCGATCGACTACGAACGGCGCCAAGTGGCCCTGGCCGGGCGCCCGCTGGAACTGACGGCCACGGAGTACGAGGTGCTGCGCGTGCTGTCCGTAAACGCGGGGCGGGTGTCCACGTACCGTTCCCTGTTCCGCCGGGCCTGGGGGCGGAGTCCGGACCACCGCGCCCCGAAGCTCGTCCACGCCGTCGTCAAGCGGCTCCGGCGAAAGCTGGGCGAGGACGGGACCCGCGCCGCCTACATCCGAAACGAGCGCGGCGTCGGCTACCGCATGCCCGAACCGGACGACACGAGTTCGCCGGACGTCTCCGGACCCTTCCCGCTACCTTGAAGGCGGCCCCCGATGACACCACATTGAGCCCTGCCCGGAACTTGGGTTCGAGACACCAACGAACCCGAGACACGAGGAGGCGGTGATGACGGCAGAAGGTTGGACAATCATCGGGGTGGCCATCGCGCTCATCGGCATATTCACGCCGGTGCTGATGGGGATCCGCCGCGACCTGACGGGCCTGATCCGCGATGTGGCGGGTCTGCGCGAACGCATCGCCCGGATCGAAGGACTGTTCGAAGGCTTCAGCCGCCGGGATGGAGAGGCGCAGAGCCACTCCGCCTGAGGCGTGAGCCCCGAAGACGTTCCCGCGGGAACGTCCATGACCCGCGACCGACCCTAACTTCGGAAGTCCCATGAGAGATCTTTCCGGTGTACATCCGCCCGTGGCCACGCCGTTCGGCGAGGATGGCGAGCTGGCGCTCGACGCGTTCGACAACAACCTGCGCGAGTGGCTCTCGCACCCCATTGCCGGGATCGTGGTAGCCGGTTCCACGGGGGAAGCGCCGCTGCTCGACCGCCGTGAGTTGTGCGCGCTGGTGGAGACGACCGCCGCGCGCATCGGAGACCGCACGCTCACGGTCGGGACGGGGGCCGAGTCCACGCGCGAGGTGATCTCCGTGACCCGCGAGGTGGCCGGGCTTGGCGCGAACGCCGTCCTCGTGCGCTCCGGCTCCTACTACCTGAAGGCGATGCGGCCGGACGTCGTGCGCGATCACTTTCTCGCGGTGGCCGATGCGTCGCCCGTGCCGGTCGTCCTCTACCACATCCCCCAGTTCGTGCCCGTGCACCTGACGCCGGATCTCGTGGGCCGGCTTGTCGAACACCCCAACATCATCGGGATCAAGGACTCCTCGGGCGACCTCCGCAACCTCGGCCAACTCATCGAGGCGTGCGGCCGCAACGCGCAGGTGCTCGTGGGCTCCGGCGCGCTCCTCTACGCGGCGCTCGAGGCCGGGGCGGCCGGCGGCATTCTGGGCGTGGCCGTGATCGCGACCCGCTCCTGCTGCCAGATCTACGACGCCTGGAAGGAGGGCGACCACCGCCGCGCCGGCGCCATGCAGGAACGCGTGGCGCCGCTCCACAAGAGCCTCGTGGCGGAGGGAGGCATCGCCGCGGTGAAGGCCGCGCTCGACCGCCTCGGCCTCTACGGCGGCGTGCCCCGCAGCCCCCTGCAGCCCGCCGACGCCGCCAAGCTCGCCAAGGTCGACGCCGCCCTCGAAGCCGCCGCCCTCGGCGTCTCCGCCTGACCCCGACGGCAGATCTCCAGACCGCGCGATGAACGAACTCGACGCCGCCATCGCGGAATGGCACCGGGTTCGCGAGGAGATCGCGCCCGAGGACGAGGAACGTCTGTGGCAGAAGCTCCGCCTCGAGTGGAACTACAACAGCAACCACATCGAGGGGAACACGCTCACCTACGCTGAGACGGAGCTTCTCCTGATCCACGACCAGACCGCGGGCTCTCATCCACTTCGCGACTACGAGGAGATGAAGGCGCACGACGTTGCGATCGGCCATGTCCGCAGACTCGCAACCGACGAACAACCCCTGACGGAAGGTGACGTCAGAGATCTGAACCGAATTCTCCTCAAGGAACCCTTCTGGAAGTGGGTCGAGACCCCCGACGGTGACACGACGCGCAAGTGGATCGAGCCCGGGAAGTACAAGACGCAGCCGAACCACGTGAAGACGCGCACGGGGGAACTTCACCGGTTCGCGGAACCCGAGGAGACGCCCGCGCGGATGGAGGAATGGGTACGCCGGTTACGGATCGATCTGGAGCGCAAGGATTACCCGCTCCCCGAGTTCCTGGCCGAATCGCACTGGTCGTTCGCGAACATCCATCCCTTCGACGACGGAAACGGACGCACGGCGCGACTGATCACCAACTACATCCTGCTCCGCAAAGACCTGCTTCCCATCGTGATCCCGAGCACGGACCGAGATCGCTACTTTGGGGCCCTCCGCCAGGCGGATGCGGGAAACGGCCGGCCGCTCACGGACCTCATGCGGATTCAACTCCTGTGGTCGCTCCATGTCGGCGTCCGCGCGGCCGCTGGGGAGCCGGTCGGGAACCCCGAGTACATCGATAGGTCTCGGCGACCGGGGCAGAGTCGAGACCATTTGTCGCGCCGTCATGGACGCAATCCGAACGATGTCGCAACAGCCCGATCCGGCGTAGAGAGGAAACAAGAGACACGTGTTTAGTGACAGGGTGCGTTGCGTCGTTGTGGTGGGGGCGCAGTGGGGAGACGAAGGGAAGGGGAAGATCGTGGACGTGCTCGCGGAGCAGGCCACGATCGTGGCGCGCTATCAGGGGGGCGCGAACGCGGGGCACACGGTGCGCGTGGGCGAGGGGGCGGACGAGGAGGAGTTCATCCTCCACCTCATCCCCTCCGGGATCCTGAATCCGGACACGCGCTGCCTCCTCGGCAACGGGGTCGTCGTGGATCCGTGGGTGCTGGCGCGGGAGATGGACGCGCTCCGGGACCGCGGGATCGATCTCGACGGGCGCCTGGGGCTGAGCCGGCGCGCGCATCTCGTCCTCCCCTATCACCGGCTGCTCGATGCGGCGCAGGAGGACAGCCGGGGCTCGAAGAAGATCGGGACGACGGGGCGGGGAATCGGTCCGGCGTACCGCGACAAGATCTCCCGCACGGGGCTCCGCGTCGGCGATCTGCGCAACCTGGACCGCACGCGCGAGATCGTGGCGGGGGCGGCCGTGCGCGCGAACGTCACGCTGGCGGGACTCGGCGACGAGCGCCGCGTGGACGCGGACGAGGTGATGTCGCAATTGGAGACGGTCCGCCCGACGATGGTGGCGCTGTTGACGGACGCGGGGGACGAGATCCGCGGCGGGCTCGCTTCGGGGGGGCGGGTCCTGCTCGAGGGGGCGCAGGGGGCGCTCCTCGACATCGACCACGGGACGTATCCGTTCGTCACCTCCTCGACGACGACGGCGGGCGGCGCCGCTTCCGGAGTCGGGATCGGGCCCACGCTGATCGACGAGGTGATCGGCGTGGTGAAGGCCTACATCACGCGCGTGGGCGAAGGCCCGCTGCCGACGGAACTCCCGGAGGCGGAGGCCGAACGCCTGCGGCAGCTCGGCGGCGAGTTCGGCGCGACCACCGGCCGCCCCCGCCGCCCCGGCTGGTTCGATGGCAGCGTCGCCCGCTATGCGGCCGGCGTGAACGGCCTCACCGGCCTCGCGGTCACGAAGCTGGACGTGCTCGACACGTTCGAGACGATCCGGCTCTCGACCGGCTACGAACTCGACGGGGCGCCGATCGCCTCGTTCCCGGACTCCGTCGCGGATCTCGCCCGCGTGCGTCCGGTGTACGAGCGCTGGGCGGGCTGGAACACGGACACGACCGGGTGCCGGACCCTCGGCGACCTCCCGGATCCCGCCCGCCGCTACCTCGCCCGGATCGAGGAGGTTTGCGCCACGCCGATCCGCTTCGTGGGTGTCGGCGCCGCCCGGCGCGAGACGATTGCGCTGTCCGCGGCGGCCGCCGCCTGAATTCGTTGCCCGGATTCGTTGCCTGAAGTCGCGAAAGTCCCTAAACTGCGCGGCTCAATACGGATCGGGTGCGGGCGGTCGGCGCCTTCTCGAGACGCGAATGGAGACCTTCCAATCGCGTTTTTTTGATGCCTGGAACGGTGGATGTTCGAACGCCTTGGTGACCGGCTCGACGGTGCGCTGAAGAAACTGCGCCAGCGCGGCGTCATCACGGAAAAGATGCTGGACGAGGGGCTGCGCGAGGTGCGGCGCGCCCTGCTCGAGGCGGACGTCAACTTCCGGGTCGCGCGCGACTTCCTCGCGAAGGTGAAGGAGCGCGCGCTCGGCGAGGATGTGCTGAAGTCGGTCCGGCCGGGCGATCAGATCGTGAAGATCGTCCACGACGAACTCGTCGCCCTGCTGGGGGAGGCGGCGCCGGAGGAGTCGGAGGCGTCGGTTCCGCCCACGGTGGTCATGCTCGTCGGCCTGCAGGGGTCGGGGAAGACCACGACGGCGGCGAAGCTGGGGGGGCGCCTGGCGAAGGAGGGCCGGCGGCCGGCGCTCGTGGCGTGCGATCCCTACCGCCCGGCTGCTCCGGAGCAGTTGGAGGCGCTGGCGGCGCGGATCGGCGTCCCGGTCCTGGCGCGGCCGAGCGGCGAGGACATGTCGGACCTTGCCCGCGGCGCGCTGGACGAGGCGAGGCGGAGCGGAGTCACGCACCTGCTCCTCGACATGGCCGGCCGGCTGCAGGCGGATGAGGAGTTGCTGGACGAACTCCGCCGCGTGAAGGCGGCCGTGAAGCCGCAGCAGGTCCTGCTCGTGGCGGACGGGATGACGGGGCAGGAAGCGGTGCGGATCGCCGAGGGGTTCCACGGCGCGGTGGGGCTGACGGGGGTCGTCCTCACGAAGATGGACGGCGACGCCCGTGGAGGCGCGGCGCTGTCGATCTACAGCGTGCTCGGCGTGCCGATCCGATTCGTCGGAACGGGCGAGCGGCCCGAGGACCTCACGGTCTTCGATCCCGAGCGCATGGCCGGCCGGATCCTCCAGATGGGGGACATCGTCGGCCTCGTGGAGCGCGCGCAGCAGACGGTCGACCTCGGCGAGACCGAGCGGTTGCAGAAAAAGATGCTTGCGGGGAAGGGAGAGTTCGACCTCGCGGACTTCCTGACCTCGATCCAGCAGATCCAGAAGATGGGCCCCCTGAAGGGGTTGCTGAAGATGATGCCGGGTGTCGACACGCGCATGCTGGACCAGGCGGACGTCGACCCTCGACGGGTGAGGCACCTGGAGGCGATCATCCTCTCGATGACGCCGGAGGAGCGGAGGCGGCCGGAGATCCTGAACGGGTCGCGCCGGGCGCGGATCGCGAAGGGGTCGGGACGCCCGGTGCACGAGGTGAACCGGCTCCTCAAGCAGTTCCGCGAAATGCGGAAGATGATGAAGCAGATGGGCAAGCTCATGCCCCGGATGATGCCGGGAGGTCCCGGCGACCTTGGCCAGTTGGGCAAGGGACTGGGCTAGACGCCGGACCCGGGCCGGTTCCGGGCAGATCAGGGAGAAAATCGGAGAACTGAATGGCGACGACAATCAGACTCAAGCGGCGTGGGGCGAAGAAGGCGGCCTCGTTCCGCATCATCGTGACGGATTCGCGGGAAGGGACGGCGGGCGCGTCGATCGAGCGCCTCGGGCTCTACAACCCGCGCACGCAGCCGTCGCTCGTGAGGATCAACGCCGCCCGCACGCTGCACTGGCTCAACGAGGGCGCGCAGCCGACGGACACGGTGCGGTCGCTCCTGCGGAAGACGGGCGTCTGGAAGCAGTTCCACGACGGCGTGGATCCGATGTCTCTCGAGACGGCGATCATCGAGATCGGTCCGCCGCCGGGACAGCGCGGCACATCGCAGCGTCCGATGCCGAGCGCCGAGGCCCCGCCGGAGCCCGAGCCCGAGCCGCCCGCCGCCGAGGAGGCCGCGCCGGCCGAGGCGGAGGCCGAAGCGGAGGCGGTGCCCGAAGCCGAGGCGGAGGCCGAAGTGGAGGCGGCGCCTGAAGCCGAGGCGGCTGCGGAAGCTGAGGCACCTGCGGAGGCCGAGACACCTGCGGAAGCGGAGGCGGCGACCGAGGCAGAGGCAGCGACCGAGGCAGAGGCGGCCCCCGAGGCTGAGGCAGCGCCTGAGGCAGCGCCGGAGACCGAGGCGACCGCTTCGGCCGACGATGCGGCCGACGGCGCGGCTGACGCGGACGACACCGCCGGCGAGGCGGACGACGCTGGCGACGAGGCGAAAGCCGGCGCCGACGCCGACTAGCACCGCCGCCACCATGTCCGACGCGCCCGTGATCGTGGCCCGCATCGCCCGGCCGCACGGGATCCGCGGCGGGCTGCTCCTGGAAGCCGAAACCGACCACGCCGAGGCGCTCTTCCAGGCGGGTCGCCGGCTCCAAATCATCGGCGCGCCCCCGCCCCGGGCACTCACGGTGGAGACGGCGAGGCTCCACGGCGGGCGGTGGCTCGTCGAGGTCCGCGAGGTGGCGGACCGCACGGTGGCCGAGGGTCTCCGCGGCGCGCGCCTTGCCGTCCCCCGCGCAGAGCTGCCGGATCTGCCGGACGGGGGCTATCTGCTGCACGATCTGATCGGCATGTCGGTATGCGAGGAGGACACGACGATCGGAGTGATCAGGGAGGTGTACGACCAGCCCGGCGCGCCGCTCCTCGCCCTCGACGTCGATGGCCGCGAGCGGCTGATCCCGTTCGACGCGGAACTTGTCGTGGAACTGGACTTCGAAGCCGGCGAGGTCCACATGAAGCTCCCCGCCGGCCTGCTCGATATCTGACGCGAACGGTCCGATGCGAATCAACGTCCTCACGATCTTCCCCGACTACCTCGAGGGCCCGCTCGGCCTCTCGATCCCGGGCCGCGCCCGCGAGGCGGGACTCGTCGACTACCGGCTGATCGACGTGCGCGAGTACACGACGGACCGCCACCGAACGACGGATGACGAGCCTTTCGGAGGCGGGGGCGGGATGGTGATGAAGCCCGAGCCCTTCGACGCGGCGCTTACCGCGCTGGACCGGCCAGGGCGCGTGATCTCGCTCTCCCCGCGCGGCCGGCCGTTCGACCACGAAACGGCGGTGCGCTTCGCGCTGGAGTCCGATCTCACGCTGTTGTGCGGGCGCTACAAAGGGATCGACGAGCGGGTCGTCGACGCCTGGGTGGACGAGGAGATCTCCATCGGGGACTACGTCCTCAGCGGGGGCGAGCCCGCCGCGCTCGTCGTCATCGACGCCGTGGTGCGCCTCCTCCCGGGGGCGCTCGGCGATCACGATTCGGCCTCCTCCGACTCGTTCTACGAGGGGCGCCTCTCCGCCCCCTCCTACACGCGGCCCGCCGAGCACGGCAGCCGGTCGGTGCCGGACGTGCTCCGGTCGGGGGATCACCCCCGCATCGAGCGCTGGCGCGCCGCGCAGGCCGATGCGGCGACGCGCCGCCGCCGTCCCGACCTCCTCGACCTCGACGCGGCCGACTGACCGGTTTTTTGGCGCAAGCCGAGCGACAATGGTATACTAAAAGGCTGCGGGTCGTACCCATCGTCACATCGCCGCTACCCTCCCGTGACGCAAACGGATACGCCGCCGGAAACGCACCTGGAGACGCAGGGAACAAGGATAGACGAACGATGGATCCCAGAATCGCCGGTATCGAGGAGGGATATAAGCGCACGGACCTTCCGGCCTTCGCGCCGGGGGACACGGTGCGTGTCCGCGTACGCGTGAAGGAAGGCCAGAAGGAGCGCGTGCAGCCGTTCGAGGGCGTGTGCATCGGTCGCCGCGGGGCGGGGGTCAACGCGACCTTCACGCTGCGGCGGATCTCCGGCGGCGTCGGCGTCGAGCGGATCTTCCCCCTCCACTCCCCGTGGATCGTGGGGCTCGAGGTCGTTCGGCGCGGCGATGTCCGGCGGGCCAAGCTCTACTATCTGCGCAACCGCCGCGGCAAGCGGGCCCGGGTGCCAGAGCGAAAGTGGTGGCTCGACAAGAAGCAGGACGACTGACACCGGCGAAGCCGGCTCCAGAGACGGCTCGGGAGGCGCCGGCCACGGCGCCGCTCGACTACGAGGAAGAGGGCTGGGCTTCCGGCCTCCGCGTCGTGGTCGGGATCGACGAAGCCGGGTTGGGTCCGGTGGCGGGTCCCGTGATGGTGGGTGCCGTCGCGCTCCACCCGGGACAGCAGTTCGAGGGGTGCACGGACAGCAAGCAGGTCTCCCCGCCCCGTCGCGAGGAACTCGCCCTACGCATCCGCGCGGAAAGCCTTGCCTGGCGGGTCGCCGCCGCCTCCACCCGTGAGATCGAACGCCTCAACGTCCGCGCCGCGACCATCGTGGCCATGCGCCGCGCGCTCGATCGTCTCGCGCTTCCGGCGGAACTCGTGCTCGTGGACGGCAATCCGGTCCCGGAACTCGGCGAGCACCGCTCGATCGTCGGGGGCGACCAGGCCTCGCATTCCATCGCCTGCGCCTCGATCCTCGCGAAGGTCACGCGCGACCGCCTGATGCGGCGTCTCGACGCGCGATACCCGCTCTACGGCTGGGCGTCCAACAAGGGATACCGGACCCGCGAGCACATGGAAGCGATCCGGCGGCACGGCCCGACCCCGCACCACCGGATCACCTTCCAGGGCGTTCTTCAGACGGAACTGGAGTTCAGTCCGGCGCCTGACCGGCCGTCCGATCCGCAGCGCGATCCTCGGCGAGATCCAGAGGCGTGAGCACCGGCGGCGTGCCGGGGCTCGCATCGCCTCCGTACCACGTGGCCATGACCGTCTCCGCCGGCTTGCCCTGGGGCGAGTAGTCGGTGGCGATCCACTCGCCGGACGGAGATCCCGCGTACCACTTCCACGCGAAGCCGCCCGCGAACCAGGGACGGTCCCACCACACGCGGAAGAGCGCCTCGTAAGCCCCGGACTGCGCCTCGTAGTTCGCCGGCACGCCCCGCGCGCGGCGTCCTTCGGGCAACTCCCACTGGCGGCCCGCCGCTCCGTCCACGCTGCGATACCCGTACTCGGCGAACAGGATCGGCTTTCCCGTGGCGATGGCGACCTCGCGCAACTCCTCGCTCCACGGCTCCCACGCCGCGATCAGCGTCTCCATGTCCGGCGTGGCGTCGTCGGTGAGGGGGAAATAGGCGTCCACCCCCACCAGGTCGAGCGCGTCCCAGAACTCGATCCGGGCGTACTTGTCCCAGTTCGCCGCGTACGTGAGGCGGCCGCCGTAGATCGCCCGCACCTCCTCGATGAGCGACCTCCAGTAATCGGGCCGCGCGAGCGCGACGAGATCGACCTCCGTCCCCACGCTCATCATCTCCACGTCCATCGAGTCGGCGACGTGCGCGAACCGGAGGATGTACTCCCGGTACCCCGAGAGGAACATCTCCCAGTCCTCCTCCGTGTCGGGCTCGAACTCGCCCGGCCAGCCCTGTCCGCGCACCCAGAGATGCGGCTTGAGGAGCACGGAGAGCCCGCTCTCCCTGGCGTATTCGATGGTCTTGGCGACGCCTTCCGTCCTTTCGCCCCAGAACTGGCGTTCGCGGTCGAACGCGACGCGCGGCTGGGCGGGATCCACGAAGGCGTAGGGGATGACGGCGACCCAGTTCGCCCCTGTGAGGGACGCGCGATCGAGCGCATCGGGCGCCATCTCGCGCCGCGGGGCGGAGAAGGAGACGCCGCGCATCTTCTCTTCCGGCGCGATGTTCGCCGTGGCGGCGGCGAGCCGGCCGGACATGGCCGGATCGTTCCCCCCTCCGGCCGCGCCGCAACCGGCAAAAACGGACCATGCGGCCAGCACCGCGACCTGCGCGCGGGCGGCCAATCTCTTCGTATTCATCTATACCATCGTGCCTTTCGGCAATCTGAATCTCAACACGTCCGCGACCCGTCCCATGCGGGCCGCTACCCCATCCCATACGAGCCGCGACCCCGTGTCGGGTTCACGCCCCGTGCGGCCGCGGCGTCACACCCGCCTGGCCGCGGCGTCACACTTGAACGAATCCCGGGCCGGGGGTCTCTTGTGCCCATGAGTACACACGGGAGCGCGGAACCGTTCGACTTCGACGGAGACTACGGCGGCGACTACGAGTACATCGCCCGCACGGTGATACCCGGCTACCGGAGCTCGTTCCGGCAGGCGCTCGCGCTCCTCCGCGGACGCGTGGGCCCGAGTCCGCGGGTGCTCGTCGTCGGGGCCGGAACCGGCATCGAGCTGGTCACGTTCAAGGCGGCGGAGCCCGGGTGGCGGCTGACCGGCGTCGATCCGTCGCGCCAGATGATCGAGATCGCCAGGCACCGGATGGAGGAGACCGGCGTGGAAGACGGCGTCCGCCTCGTCCACGGACACGTCTCCGACCTCGACGAGGACGGCTTCGCGGCCGCGACCTGCTTCAACGTCATGCACTTCCTCCCGGACGACGGCGCCAAGCAGGCGCTCCTGCGCGACATCGCCCGCCGCCTCGCGCCCGGCGCCCCGTTCCTCCTGTTCGAACTCCACGGGGACCGGAGCGGCCCCCGCTTCGATGAACTCTTCGCGGCGTGGAGCCGATACTGGGAGATCCAGGGGATGGGAGAGGCGGAACGGGCCGCGTTCCGGGCGAAAATCGACGAGGGCATCCACTGGGCTTCGGAGGCGCGCATCCTCGAACTGCTGGCCGGGGCGGGGTTCGAGGACACATGGCGCTACTACCGCGCCCTCCTCTACGGCGCCTGGCTCTCCCGCCGCGCCGGGTAGCGTCGCCGCCGAACGAGACGTTCCCGCGGGAACGCGGGGTCCGCCATAGTCATCGACCCCGAATCTCCTCGATGTAGTCGTCCGTGTTCCCGCCCGTCCCCAGGATGCCGTACACGCGGTCGACGGGGTGTCGGGCGGCCGTCTTCTTTCGTAGGAGAAGGCCCTCTTCGGTTGGGACGAGTTCGACTTCGACGTTGTCGTTCAAGCCGTAACGGTCTCTCAGCTCTCTGGGGATCGTGATCTTTCCCCGTTCGGATATGCGCATGTTCCGGCTCCGACGATTTCGAGGTATGTAGTCGACGACGGAGTATCATATTGCGACGCGTTGCCTGACGACGAGCGTTCGGACAGCATGGTACGGGGGATCGTCAACGGAGGATCAACGCGCGTGCGAGCGGAGCGGCAGGCTGACATGAGGTCGATGTTGCGGTGCGCGGTGGTCGCGATGCTCGCGGTGGTGCCCGCCGCGGGAGAGATTTTGGCGCAGGAGCGGTCGCCGGAGGCGTCGGGGGAACCCTCTCAGGAGTCGACGGTGCTCATGCTTTGGGGTGGGATCCGGGTCGACGGGGAACTCGTGCTCGAACCCGCCTTCGCGTACGAGGGGAGGGTGAGCCGTCCCGGGGCGTCCGGCGACTACCGGGTGCGGGGGCTCGACGACGAGGGGGAGACGCTGTTCTCGATCCGCTTCACGCCGGGTGAGATCTCGGATGGGAGCAAGGGCTTTTCCTACTCGATCCCCTTCGATGCCGCGTGGACGGAGGCGCTGGACCGGCTGGAACTCAGCGGGCCGGAGGGCGTGGCCACGGTGGACCGGGAGGCGGGGGCGCGGGCGATGATGGTGATCGACCGCGCTACCGGACAGGTGCGGAGCCTCCTGCGCAACGCGGCCGCCGGGCTCCCGGCGGCGCTGGCCGCCGACAGTTCCGGCGTTCGGATCCTCCGCGGCCTGCCGCGTCCCCCGGGCTGACGTGTTAGCTTGAGCCGCGCCGGGCGGAGGCCCCGTCGGGTCCGCCCCGCCACTCGGCCGGGTAGCTCAGTTGGTAGAGCAACGGACTTTTAATCCGCAGGTCGTGGGTTCGACCCCCACCCCGGTCACTCTCCCTCGCCCCCGAACGTCCGAAGCAGGCGCCGGCAGCGCCACGGCCTGCTAGTTCCAGCGATATCCGAGCCGGACGTAGTAGAAGCCGCCGTTGGAGCCGAAGGGGGTTCCCGGACCGTAGCGATTGCCGGAGAACGTCGCGCCGGGATTCTCCGCCGGATACCGGTTCAGGGCGTTCTGGCCTCCCGCGGTGAGCGTCAGCGCGTCGCTGATCGACCACGCTGCCTCGACGTCGACGAGATGAGCGCCGGGATACGAGACGTCGTCCCGGGAATCGAACCAGCCGGCGTAGTAGCTCAGCCGCCCCAGGAGGCTCAGCCGGCCGAGCGCGTGTTTGCCCGTGAGAATCCAGCGCGTGCCGGGAAGGCCCTCCTCGAGTTGGCGAATGCGGGTATCGTCGAGCTTCGTTGGATCGAACTCCGTGACCTTCGTCTGCGTGCGGTTGAAGGCAAGGCTCAGCGTCGTCCCGCCGGCGAGCGACGCGGGCGCGTACGTGGCGACGACGTCGAGACCCTGGGTGCGCGTGCTGAAGTCGTTCGTGAAGAAGCGGAACTCCTGCAGATTGCGGGCGCTCACGATCCCCTCCTCGACAAGTCTCGTCTGTTCGTCCGGCGAGAGACTGAAGGACTGAGTCAACGAGATGCGATCGGATACGACCACGCGGAAATAGTCCGTCGTGAGAAGGAAGGACCCGAGATCCAGGACGGCACCCGCCGCGAAGTTGCGGGACTTCTCGGCGTCGAGGGGGACGCCCCCGCGGAGCGCCGCAACTTCCGAGGTGGAAGGAATGGTGCCGCTGTTCACCAGGTCGCCGAGTTCCCGGTCGAAGACAGTGGAGACGTTGAAGGCGTTCTGCTGGCCCGGCGTGGGCGCCCGGAAGCCCGTGCTCAGGCTGCCGCGCAGGCCGAGACCGCCCGTAAGCGCGTAGCGTCCCGCGAGCTTTCCGTTGAGCGTCGAGCCGAAGTCCTCGAAATTCTCGAACCGAAGGGCTCCGCCGAGCGTCCAGCGGTCGTTCCGGTAGTCTCGCAGTTCGGCGTCCGCGTAGAGGGCGGTGTTCGTGCGGTGCCAGTCACCCGCCGCGATGGGACTGAAGCCGGGAAAGCCGTTGGAACCCGCGCTGAACCCCTGCGGCGCGAGGGAGCCGATCGTCCAGGCGTCGTCCTCGCCCAGCCCGATCGTGAAGTGCTCGTCCCGCCACTCGAACCCCGCCGCCAGGTCCAGCAGGTCGCTCACGGTATACGCCGCGTCGACGTGCAGGTCGATGTCCACCTGCCGGTAGAGCCCCGGATCGAACTCGGTGGGCGTGGCCCCGCCCAGCGAAGCGTTGACGGTGTTGAAGATGAAGAAGTCCACTTCGTTGGTGCCGTAGTTCCCGCTCACGTCCCAGAACAGGCGCCCGATCTGACCCTCCACGCCGGCGACGAGCGATGCGTCTCTCACATCTCCCCCGAACTGTGGCGTGAAGCCGCCCGGGAACAGTTCCTGGAAGGTGAAGCAGTTCGGATCCGCGAGGACCTGCTGGAGGGCGGCCGGATCCGGCAGACCATCGCTCACGCGGACGACGGGGCAGCCGGCGGAGCCGTCGAGGACCCCGTCCTGCGCGTCGAGGAGGTCGCCGATGAGCAGCGTCTCCCCGCCGTCGAGGCTGAACACGCCGCTCCGCGTGTTCGGGTTGCGGTAGAAGAAGCCCCTCGTGATGCGCTGGCTCGCGTAGTTCGCGTGCGCGTAGGCCTTCGTGCCGCTGCCGAGGAAGTAGCCGAAGTTGCCCCACAGCTTGAGGTCGTCCTCGATCTCCGGCGCGCCCCAGATCTGGGCCGGGTCCCGCACGTGCGTGTTCCCCCTGGAGACGAGGAGCGCGGCGTCGGCCCGCTGCACGCTGCGGCTGCTCGAGTTCGAGCGCCCGTACTCGGCCGTCAGGTTCGCGAAACCTGCCGCGCCGAGGGGCAGCCCCGTGTTTCCCGATATGGTGTAGCCTTCCCCGCCTCCGTCGCCGAAGCCGCCGGCCCGCACCTCGAGCGCGCCGCCGGAGCGGGCGTCCTTGAGGTGGAAATTCATGACCCCGGCGATGGCGTCGGAGCCGTACTGGGCCGAGGCGCCGTCGCGCAGCACCTCCACCTGGCGCAGCGCCATGGTCGGGATGCTCGAGATATCCGGGCCCTGCGCGCCGTCGGCGACGCCGTTGCCGATCCAGGTGATGACCGCCGCGCGGTGGCGCCGCTTCCCGTTCACCAGCACGAGCGTATGGTCCGGAGCCAGACCGCGGAGGTTCGCGGGCCGGATGATGCTCGCCGCGTCACCGACCGCCTGCGGGTTGACGTTGTAGGAGGGGATCGTGGTTCTGAGAAGATCGTCGATGTCCGTGTCCCCCTGGTCGAGCAGCTCGGAGGGGGCGAGCGCGTCGATGGGGACCATCGATTCCGTGGCCGTCCGGGGTCTCGACCGGCTGCCGACGGCGACGAGGCCGGCGACGGAGATCACGGTCGGAGTCAGGGGGACCTCGAGCACGACGACGGAGTCGTCCACGATGGTCGCTTCGTCGCGCGCGATGCTGTAGCCGAGAAGCCGCACTTCGACCGCGACGGGGCCGGCCGCGAGATCCGGCATGTGGAAGTGGCCCTCGACGTCCGTAATCCCGCCGTAGCCGAGTCCCGGGAGCGTGACCTGCGCCCTCGGCAGACCCGCCCCCGTCTCGGCGTCCTGCACGATCACGTCGAGCCCGCCCTGCGCGACGACTCCGGCCGGCACCGCCAACAGCCCGAGAGCCGCAACGACGAGGATCTTCCGCATCCTACGCCTCCTCCGCGTCCGTCGCGGGGGCTGAAAGCAGATTCTGCGTCCAGGCGGCGACGCCGTCCATCTGCCGCTCGCGTTCGCCCGCCCACCGGGGCAGCCGGAGGGCATTGGCGACCAGCACGCCTCCGCCGCCGAGACCCATCAGAGCAGGGACCATCAGCGCCGCGCCCGCCTTGCCGTCCGCGACCATGATGAAGGAGACGATCACCGCCATGACCGAGAACATGATCCCGATGAAGGTGGTTTCGAGTGCGTCGCCCTTGCGCGTTCCCAACCGAAGCCGGTGGCCGGACTCCGTCTGCTCGAGGACGGCGTGAAGATTCCCGTTGCTCCATTCACGGATCCCGCCCTCGGCCTTGACCTCGCCCTTCGCGTCGAACGTGGCCCGCAGTTCGGCGACGAGAAATTGCCACTCGCGATCCGTCAACTCGCGCGGGAGATCGACGATCCGGCCGGCGGAGATCGGAACACCGAGCAGCTTGCGCCGCGGCACGCGGCGTGGGGGCGCATCGAGTTCCGCGGCGGCGGCCGCGACGCGCTCGGGGGCGAGGCCGACCTCGATACCCACGGCCTGGAGTTCTCCGAGTGTCAGTCCGCCGTCCACGCGAGACGGCAGGCTGGCGCGCTCCTCCTCGGCCGCCTCGGCGGCGCGCGCGAAGACCTGCCGTATTTCGTCTTCCCCGTATCTGCGTTTGCTATGCATGACGGCGTGAAATGTGTGGTCCATCGGCGGACGATGGAAAGATGACGCTGGCGGGACAGACGATGGCGGCACGGATACGGACGATGGCGGAACGGCCGCGGCGGACGCAGCTTGTGCGTCGTGCGCTTCGCCGACGGGCGCGCCGGGAAGGGCGGGTAGCGAGACAAGGAGCGGGATGTGAAACCGATCCGGTGGTTTGCGGCGTTCGCGGCCGTCACGGCTCTGCTGAATCATGGATCCGCGGCGGCGCAGACCGCGTTCGGAATCAAGGGAGGCGTGACCTGGGCCGACGCCGCCTTCATCGACCAGTTCGCATCGGAAGCGCTCCTGCGGAAGGCGGCCGGCGGTTTCGTGACGCTGCCCCTGTCGGAGCGCGCGACGGTTCAGCTCGAAGCGCTCTATCTCGAACGTGGGTTCTCGACTTCGGGCCTCCATCAGGACGGGTCGAGGACGAGAATGTCCTACCTCGATTTTCCCGTCCTGCTTCGGTTCCGATTGACGCCGACGCCCGCGCGCGTGAAGCCGATTCTTCTGGGAGGCGCGTACTGGGGGCACGAGGTGGCCTGTCGCCTGGACGGCGGCGTGGCGCAGTTCGAGGAGAGCAACAGTTGCGAGGGGCGCTTCCGGCTGCGCGGCGTTGCGGATGTGGGCCTGGTCGTGGGCGCGGTCATCGAGGTGGAAACGGTCGACGCCTGGTTTGTGACGCTCGAGGCGCGCTACCACTACGGCGTGCGGAACCTCTACTGGGACCCGGCGTCGGATGGGGCGAAGGCGCGCAACCTGTCCGCTCTGGCCGGCGTTGGAGTTCGGGTCGGAGGGTGACCCGCATCTTCAGGACCGCCGGCGAACCGTCCTGTCGCCGGCCTACCCGCGGCCCGTGGTCGGCGGGGCCGGCGGTGCGGTGACCGAAAACGCCTTGATCCCCTCGACGATCCCGCGCGCCGCCCTCTCCGGCGCCCCGAGGATGATCTCGCGGTCCCGCGCGCTGGTCATGAACCCCGTCTCGATGATCAGGGCGATCGTCATCGGATGGAGCGCGTGCTCGTACCGCCGGTAGTTGAAGGCGTAGTAGTTCCGCATGCGGCGGGTAGAGACCGGAAGTTCCCTCAGGCCGGTCGCGGCGCCGTACGTTTCCCGGAGCACGCGCGCCGCGTCCTCGGCCCGTCCCGTGGCGTCGCGCCGCGGGGAGGCGATGCGGTATCCCGACGCGGCGGGGCTGTCGCTCCCGTCCGCGTGGATCGAGATGAAGAGGTGCGCCCGGTAGCCGGGGGGCACGACGGCGGGGAGGATGTCGACTTCGTAGCCCAGCGCTTCGAGGTCCGCGGCCGCCAGCCGGGCGATGACGAGGTTCGCCTCCCACTCGGCGGTTTCCCGCCACCGCGTGCCGTTGTAGCGGATCCGGCGGAGTTCCTGCGGGGCTTCGTCGGCGCGCCAATGGCCGGCCTGGAGGCCGATCCGGATCGGGCCTGCGGGGGGCTCCCACTCGTCGGGCGTGGGGATGGGGCCGGGGTAGCGGTTGTAGTCCCGCCAGCTGCGCCACCGCTCGCTCGCGGCGGCGTCACGTTCCGTGGCGCGCTGCTCCTGGGCCGCGGCGCTGCCGGCGCCGGGTCCCTCGCATCCGGCGAAAAGCACCACGGCGGCGGTGAGTACGGTCAGCTTCAAATCGAGACCTCCTCGCGAGCCTGCTGTAGTGTCGCCGTCCCCACGACTTCAACCCCCGAACCGCTCGGAGCGTTTGACGCTAACCCGCGCGGCGACCGGTCGGCAACGGCGACCCGCGAGGCTCAGCGGCAGCTCAGCCCGGGGCTCGCGGGGAGTCTCTCCGTCGTGGATGCGGCGAGCGCGTTGAAAAGGAGCTTGAACGTGTTGCGCGGCTGGCCGCGGAAGTGGGGCCGGAAGGCGAACAGCACGACCTGGCCCGCGCCGACCTCGACCTGTGCGGCCGCCGGGTAGCCAGCGAGCACTGCCTCGCCGCCCAGCGTCCAGCCGCTCACGAGGAAGTCCGAGTCGGCGTAGCACACCGGCGTCGAGATCCGGCCCACGTTGCCCGCCGCCCCGCCACCCGTCCTCTCCAGCACCTGGCCGCGGGAAAAGAGGGCCATCGCCTCCGCGTCCATCCCGTAGCCGAGCGGGTGCGAGGGGTCGACATCGAGCCGGATCACCGATCCCGGGATGAAGAACTCCTGCGAGGAGAGTCCCCGCGCCCGGTTGCGGAAGGGGAGGCCGAAGGTCTCGATCGCGTAGTCCACCGCCTGGTCGGAGGCGACGAGCCAGCCCCCGCCCTCGACGAAGGCGCGGAGCGCCGCGGCGCCCTCGTCGCCGAGGCCGCCCGTGTACTGCTCCGGCATGGTGCCCGGCAGGTTCCCGCTCGCGATCCCGCCCGCGGCCTGCGACGGGAGGAGGATGACGTCGAAGCGGGACAGGTCGCCGCTCCGCACGTCCGCGTCCCACACGTTCTCCCACTCGAAGCCGTACTGGTCCAGCACCCAGCGGGTCCAGCCCTCGGGCATTGGGGCCTGCCACGAGCGGTAGATCGCGACGCGCGGGGGCCGCGCCTCGGCGACGGCGCCGGGGGAGGGTGGGGAGGAGACGCCGGTGAGCGTGAGCCCGTGGTCGGCGGCGAGCGTGCGGGCCTCATCGGCGGACAGGTCGGGCAGCCAGTACGACCCAGCGGGCACGTCGCCGTTCGGCGTCGCGAGCGCCTGCACGGTACGGAAGCGCTCCGGGGCTTCGTCCGCGTCCCCGCCTTCGCCGGGCTCGCCTCCCGCAGCGGACAGCCCGCGGTAGATCGAGTTCGCGTTGCCGTGCACCGCGAAGCCCGCCGCCCCCTCGCCGCGCACCTCGCCGATGTCGGTCGCAACCTCGCCCCACTCGCCCGGCGGCATGTCGAACGGTTCGTCCACGTTCACCGCCTGCAGTCCCATCTGGAAGCGGAGTTCGTAGCCCGTCATGTCGTACGGCGGCTCCGGCGGCCCACCGGGATACTGGCGCCGGTCGGGGTACTCCTTGGGCTCCATCAGGTCCACCACGTAGGGCCGGAAGGCCTGGGGCGGAATCACGTACGACCCGGCGGGGAAGGCGAGATCTCCCTCCGGCCCCGCCACCGAGAACGGCTCCGACGCGCGCAGGAATTCGATCCCGGACCGCGACATCAGACCCATGAACTCGACGACCGCGCCCGGGTCGTGCGAGGCCAGGGGGTCGAGCACGTAGGCGAACGGGCCGCCCTCCGCCGTGTTTCCGCGCTCGATCTGGCGCCGGCCCATGAGGTAGTGGTTGAAGAGGTATTCCTCCTTGAGCTTCGCGCCCATGTCCGCCACGGCCTTCGCCGCCGTCATCATGTAGTCCATGGCGTCGCGCAGGTGCCAGCAGCCGCCGAGCCACGGGTTGTTGTAGTTCGTCGAAGGCGTCTTCGCGGGCAGGTTCCCGGCGCGCGCGCCGAACGTGTCCGGGATCTCGTCCTCGTCGTAGCAGCGGGGCGTCGCGTAACCCGCGCCCGCCGTCTCCGTCAGGAACCCGAGCATGTTGTGATAGTCGGGCCCGCCCCTCATGGAACCGTTCCACCACAGATCGAACACGATGCCGCTGTTGACGCCGGGCTTCCCCTCCTCGTCGAAACGGCGCCGCATCGAATGTCCCATCTGATTCAGGGAACTCACGACCAGCGGATCGAGGTGCGGGTTCACGGGGTTCTCGAAGGGCGGCATCCAGATCCGCCCGGGGAAGGGGCTCGACTGATGCTGATTATAGACGATCTGCGGAAACCAGTTGTGATACAGTTGCCGCGTCACCGCCTGCGTCTCGACCTGCGTCAGCATGTACCAGTCGCGATTGTTGTCGTGCCCGATATAGTGATGATAGAGCTCCGGCACGCGCGCCATCTCGAACTCGCCGCCCACGTTCGACATATACCAGTCGGCGACGATATTCAGACCGTCCGGGTTCATATTCGGCATCAGGAGGACGACCGCGTTCTCCCGCACACGCCGGGTCTCCGGGGATTCGTCCGTCACGAAGTGATGCGCCATCTCCGGCATCAGCTGCCCGTGCGCGACCTCGGTCGCGTGCAGCCCGCCGTCGATCCACACGATGGCGACGCCTTCCCGCGCCAGCGCGCGCGCCTCCTCCTCGGCGAGGACCGATCCGTACCCCGCCTCGGGGTCGCGTGCGTAGGCCAGCGTCCGCGTGATCTCCTTGATCCGTTCCAGGCGCCGGAGATTCGACGGCGACGAGATCGCGGCGAGGTAGAGGGGCTCGCCGCGGGTGCTCTCCCCGATCTGCTCCAGCGCCATGCGGTCCGTGGAGGCCGCGAGCGCCTCGAAGTACGCCTTGATCCCGTCGTAGTTCGTGAGCTTGTAGTCCTCGCCGGGCGCGAACCCGATGACGTCGGCGGGCATCGGCACGTCGGCGCCGGTGCCGCCCCCCGTCGAGCAGCCCGCGAGCGCCGCGGCGACGATCCACGATCCGAATACCAGCCGCCACCTGGCGGTCAGAGAGAGGTCCCTGGCGATCATCGGCTCCGTCCTCCCGTTATTCGACAATCCGATACCGGAAGAGACCGTCGGGCTGCGCGACGTGCAATCCGTCAGTTGGGGATGATTCGGACCACGCGGCCGTTGCGGTCCACGACCCTGATGGGTCCGCGGAGGATGTCGTCGCCGTAGGGGATTCGGCGTTCGGGCGTGGCGCGCGCGCCGCCCGTGGATCCGGGAATCCGGTAGATCTCGGCGAGCCCGACCTTGACCTCATACCCGAGGTCCGCCAGCGACTGGACCGTGATGAGGCTCAGGAGATCACGCTCGCCCGGTGCCTGGAACGGCGTCATCAACTCGTGGCCCAGCACGGATTCCCGCCAGTGGGAGTCCGCCGCCCCCGGTCCCGACGTGTTTTCGACCGGCACTTTCTCGCCGTCGTCGTAGTTCGCTCCGCCGCGCTCGTCGAAGGCGGCGATGGCCAGAGGTCCCGTGAAATGCGTGTCCGCTCCGGTATTGTGAACGGACAGGTTCCGGAGCAGGCCGTGGTCGACCCACACCGTGCCGATCCCCAGGACGTGGCCGATCTCGTGCAGGATCACCTCCTCGACGTCCTTCAGGTTCCCCTCCTCCTCGAGCCGTGCGAGGTCCGCCGCGTCGAGTTCCAGGGCGCCGACGGCGGGCAGGCGGGACTCATCCCGGACGACGCAGGGACCGGCCCGGGCCAGGACGCCGTCCTCGCCGTCGATCTCCCGGACGGACGCGACGAAGGCAATGTCGTCGACCGTGCCGATCCGCTGATCCGTCGTGATATCCCAGCACCCCGGCGCCACGTCCTGGCCGAGCGGGACATCCGCCAGTTCCGTGTCCGCCAGTATGGCCGTCCAGAAATCCACGGCGTCGGCGAAGGCCTCCGCCTGGGAGTCTGTCACCTCGTCGAGGAGGATGAGGTCGATGTCGAAGGGCCGTGAAGCCGCCTCTCGCACGATCACGGGGAATGAAAGCTCCGCGGTCGCGCCCGGCGGATCGGTCGCCGTCAGGGTCACGGTCGTGGACCCCGCGGCGACGGGCGTCAGCGTCACGACGCCATCTTCGGCGGTCACCGTCGCCACGGCGACATCGGCCGAGACGCCCGAGATGCGCACGGCGGCGCCCTCGGGATCCCGGAAGTAATCCGACGCCGTGAACGTGGTCGGGTGGGCGCCGGACTGCAGGCGCTGGGGCGCCACCTCGCGCTCCGGCACGGGCGGCGCGTTCGTCCCCTCTCCGAAGAGGATGAGCGGGTCGCCGAGTCCGACCTCGATGCCCGTCACGCGTCGCGGGACCGCGGGGACGGGGCCCGCCACCACCTGGACCTCGCTCTGGCCGCCCTCCGTTGCGGTCACGGTGATCTCCGCGCTCCGTTCGCTCCCCGCTTCGAGGACCGCCATCTCCGCCGAGAGCGCGCCGCCCCGGGCGGAGAGGGGAACGGTCATGGCGAACGGCGCCCCCTCGCCCACGGCGAGCGCGATCCGGGCGGGACCCGTGGCGGCGGGGTCGGGATTGTCGGTCCGCTCGAGTTCGAGTGCGAGCGCGAACGGGGCCCCGGGGTTCTCCGCCAGGAGCAGCGTGTCGAGACCGGACAGGCCGACGAACACTTGCTCCGGCAGCGCCGCCAGGCGGTTCCCGTCCAGCCGAAGCACGCGGAGCGCGGAGAGTCCCGAGAGCAGCCCCGCGGGCAGTTCGGCGAGCCGGTTGCCGTACAAACGCAGCGACTCCAGGCGGGAGAGGTCGGCGAACGCGTCTTCCGGGAGCGCTTCCAGCGCGTTCCGGTCCAGCCGCAACTCGCGGAGGCTGGAGAGGCCCTTGAAGACGCCGGCGGGAAGCGCCTCGAGCCCGGTGTCCTGGAGCAGCAGGCTCTCCAGCCCGGTCAGGCCGGAGAAGACGCCCGCCTCCAGCGCGCCGATGCGGCCGTTGCCGAGGTAGAGCCACTCCAGCTTGGCGAGTCCCGCGAACACGCCGTCGCCGAGGGTCGTGAAGTCGTTGGCGCCCAGGTGCAGCCGCTCCAGGCCCGTGAGTTCGGCGAACGCGCCCGCCGGCAGCGTGGCGAACGCGTTGGAACGCACCTCCAGCGTCTCGAGGGATGTGAGTCCCGCAAACGATTCGGCCGACAGCGTGGTCAGCGCGTTGTCGCCCAGATCCAGCGTCTTCAGGCGCGCGAGCCCCGCGAACGCGTCGGTCGGCAGCGTCTCGAACCCGTTGCTCCGCAGGCGCAGCGTCTCGAGGCTCGTCAGATCGGCGAACACGCCCACCGGAAAAGCGGTGAAGCCGACACCGGAGAGGTCCAGGTTTCTGAGGTTGTACAGGCCCGAGAGATCGCCCGGCCTGAGGGTGGGGATTTCGATGCCGGCGAGGTTGAGCGTCGTGATCCCCAGGTGCGCCGTCGTCACGCCCGAGCAACTGTCGGCGCGGCTCCGGACGACGAGCGCGTCCCGGATCTCCGGCGTTCGGTCGCAGACGCCTTCCGCGATCGTCACCTGCGTCGAGGTCGTCGCTCCCAGCCGATATCCCGCGCCCGTCGCCGGCGCATCCAGGCTGAAGAGGAAGGCCTCGCGGGCGGGCTCGATGTCGTCGTCGTCCCGGATCGCGATCCGAACGTCCGCGACGCTCGTGCCGGCGGGAACGGACACCGAACCATCGGCGCGGTAGTCCGCCGTGTCCGCGTCCGCGGTGGCCGGGTCTCCGTCCGCGCTCAGCGTGTAGCGGACGCTGATGGGCGAGGCTGGCGGGGGATCGAGACGGACCGACACGATCGCGTCCAGACCCTCGGACACGTCCCCCGCCAGGGCGCCGACCGTCGCCACCGGCGTCCGCGCGGGGTCGGGCCCCGGCCCCGGGTCGGTGCTGCCGTCGCCGCACGCGGCGATCGCCGCCGCGACCCAGACCAGCGTCCACCTGCTCCGTGTCGGATCCACCATCAGGTCACCGTGACGACGTCCCGTAACCGGCCGCCGCGTCCAAATCCTCGTGTGCGAAGGCGGATTCCATCCGCATGATCTCCTCCGGGGAAGCGCCGAGACCCGCCGCGGTCCCGCGCCAGGCGGAGACTGCCCGCCCGATCTCGCCGACGATCCGCTTCGCGCCGTCGAGATCCAGACCATAGTACTCTGCGGTCGCCAGCGCGCGTTCCACCGAGGCGGCGCCGTCGTACTCGTCGATGTACGTCTGCAAGACGCGGGGGCCGATGTCGGCCGGGGTCGGGTTCAGATCGTAGGCTGGGGAAAGACGCCAGCCCCGTCCGTCCTCATACAGGAAACCGTGGTTGCGGAGATGGTCGTCGGTATTCGAGATGAGGATGCTGAAGACGACCCTGCGCCAGAGTTCCGTCAGGTCATGTCTGACGGCCCCACCGTGGCGGCGAAGGGCGTCCGCGATCTCCAGGTAGGACCTCGAGTCGCGGTCATGGGCCCCCAGCATGCTCATCGCGGACAGGAACCCGACGCGACGGCCCGCCTCGCGGTCGAAGCGCCGGACGAGGAGAACGCGCCGCCCGGCAACCCGCTCGAAACGCCAGGCGGCCACGTCGATGCCGGCCCGCGCGGCGAGCTCGAGCGCGACGCCCTCCCACAGCACGAGATCGTAGTCGTCCCCGGCGCCGGGGAATTTCGCGATGGCCAACCCGCGGGCGCCGTCCCTCACGACGGCCTTGGGGCGGGCGCCCCCGAGCGAGGCCCCGGGTCCGATAAGAAGACGGAGATCCTCATCTCGCTCTTCCCGCTGCGTGATTCGCGTGGCCGCGGCGAGGAGCCGTCCCAGTTCGACGAGAGGCGGAATCCGCCTCTCCCCGGGCTCGGCGAGGAAGGGTCCGTCCCCGCTCAACGAGAACCTGAGCGCCCCCATGCGAGCCTCGTCATCGACCCGAAGGAGGTAGTCGGACTCGAAGAGCGCGCGGGGGTTTCGTCCCTCCCGCCTCGCCCGGCGAGCCTCGTCGCGGCGCATCAGGACCCGCCCCCAGCGGTCGGGCGCGGAGTCGCCAATCGATCCGAAGAGCGCTCGCCGGGTGTGAAAGGGCCCGGGTCCGAGCGTCAGCGCCGGTTCGAGGGCGAACTGTCGCGGGTGGTCCAACCAGCCCGGATCGTACTCGAACGTCGCACTCTCCCGGCCGCCACGAACTCTGACCCAAAGCCTGCCGACGAGGAGGGGCGTGTCGTTCAGGTCCAGATGGACCAGTATCCGGCGTTCCACGTGGATCGCCTCAAGCGTCCCCGCGCTCACGCCGGGAGCGGGGCGCGGCGACGCGTACGCGCTGCGGCAGGCGTTCCTCGAGCAGGTCGAGCCCGAGTCCGTCCCGCCTGCGGTCGGCCAGTTCCGCCAGGCCGTCCTCCATCCCCAGGACAAAAAGCACGGTCGAATAGATGCCCATCGAGACGCCCGGATCGCCGCGCTCGACCTTGCTGAGGGTGGTTCGGCTGATCAGTGCCCGTTCCGCCATCGTCGCCGCGCGGATGCGGCGACGGAGACGGGCATCCCTGATGTCGGAGCCGAGCTTACGGAGAAGTCGCCGGACGGGAAGCGGCAACGTGCCGTGGATGTCGTTCTTCATCGTAGCGACCATGATAATGTACGGTATTAGCTATACTGTACACTATTATGGTCGTTATGACAAGGCTGGTCATTCTCCGCGCGTACCGCCCTCCTCGTCGGCGGAGACATAGCCGTCGAGGACATCTTCCCGTACCCGCTCGCGCGGGCGCCGTGCCGGATCGCCGAGTCCACCGCCTCCCGGCGTCTCGAGCACGATGCGCCGGCCGGGGGGGACGACCTCGCGACCCTTGGGCCGGAACTCGCCCACGCCCGGCACGTGGACTCGCCCCGCGGCCCCGTCGCCGCCGCCATCGCGTCCCCGGGCCGGGTTGCGCACCCGCTCGAACATCTTGGAGACGGCGAACGCCTCGCCCTCCGCGTGTGAGATCTCCATCACCTGGCCCAGGCCGCCCCGGAACTCGCCGGGACCGCCGGAGTCCGGGAGATACTCCTTACGCCAAAAGATGAGCGGCGCGACCGTCTCGGTGATCTCGATGGGCGTGCTGCGGACGCCGGAGGGGAAAGCGGTCGCCGAGAGGCCGTCCTTCCCGGGGCGCGCGCCCGTGCCGCCCGCGTGGAAGGGGTTCACGACGAACGCCTCGCCGCCGTAGGCGTGAGCGCCGGTCAGTCCCGGCCCCGCCATGATGACGGGGTTCCAGAGGCACGACGCGCCTTCCGCGGGGACGGCTCCGGGCTCCAGCGCCTGTTCGAGACAGCCGAGGACGACGTCCGGCAGCATCTGTCCGATCGAGTGGCGCGCGGAGACGGCGGCGGGAGGGGGCGCGTTGAGAAGCGATCCGGGCGGGGCGGAGACTTCGATCGCCGCCAGCGACCCCGCGTTGTTGGGGACCTCGGAGCCGACGATGCAGCGCACGCCGAACGAACTGTACGCGCGCGTATAGGTCACCGGGACGTTGATGCCGCGCGGCGACATCGGCGAGGTGCCGTCCCAGTCGATCCTGATCGTCCCATCTGACAGGACCGTGAGGGCGCACACGAGGTCGAGATCCTCGTCGTAGCCATCGATCCTCATCCGGTTCCGGTACGTCCCCGGGCGGAGCGCCCCGATCCGCTCGCGCATCGCCCGCCGGGAGGCGGAGATGATCGTCTCCGCCAGCGGTTCCAGCGAATCGATCCCGAACTCCGTCATCATCGCGACCAGCCGCTCGCACCCCGTGCGGTTGCAGGCGGCCAGCGAGTAGAGGTCGCCCTGGGCGACATCCGGGTCCCGCACGTTCGCCCGCACCAGCCGCATGAGCGTCTCATCCACCCGTCCGCCGCGGATCAGGTAGCCGATGGGGAGGCGGATCCCCTCCTCGAACACCTGGTTCGCGTCCGCCCCGAAGCCGCGGCCCCCGACATCGGCGATGTGGCTCGTGGCCGCGAACAGCGCCACGGGGCGCCCGTCCAGGAACGTCGGCGTGACGACGGTGAAGTCGTTGAGGTGTCCCGTGCCCTCCCAGGGATCGTTCGTGATGAGGACGTCGTCCTCGCCCAGCGTCTCCACCGGGAAGTCCCGGAGGAAGAACCCGACGGAGGCGGCCATCGCGTTGACGTGGCCCGGCGTGCCCGTGACGGCCTGCGCGAGCATGCGCCCGGAGAGGTCGAACACGCCGGCGGAGAGGTCGCCCGCCTCGCGCACCGGGGTCGAGAAGGCCGTCCGCACGAGGGTCCGGGCCTGCTCCTCCACCACGGAAAGCAGCCTGCTCCACATGATCTGCCCTTCGAGCGCCGCGATCCCGGTCTGGGTGCCGGTGGCTGCCGCGGCGGCGCCCGCCGCTCGCTCCGCCGCCCTCCGCTCGACGAGGAGGTGGCCGCCGGCGACGGCCCGCGCCTCCCAGCCGTCCGGGACCACGGTCGTCGTCTGATCTTCCGCGATCAGCGCCGGGCCCTCGACGCGGGCTCCCTCCGCAATCGCCCCTCGCGTGTAGACGGCCGCGCTCGCCGACTCGCCGCCGGGTCCGTCCCACAGCTCGGTCCGGCGCTCGGGCTCCGGTGTCCCTGAGGCGGCTTTCCCTGAGGCGGCTTTCCCTGCGGCGGGTTGCCCCCCGAGAGACGTTCCCGCGGGAACGTCCGCGGCTTCCGTCGCGGGCGCCGTCGCGGGCGCGGAGACGACGAGCGTCCAGCTCAGAACCTCGATGTCCAGCCCCGGGATCGTCCGGCCGTACACCATCTCGTAGTCGCGGTCGAACGCGTCGCGGAGGGCCGCCGCGTCCTCGAGGTCGCCGGGAAGATCGACGCCGATCTCGTGCCCCTGGCCGACGTAGCGCATGTAGGCGCGCGCCTTCTTGCTCATCGGCGCGCCCGGCGCCCCGCGCGAGACCACAGCCGCCGCCTCGTCCCTCATCTCATCGAACACCTCCCGCACGACGGCGGGATCGAACCCGGACAGGCGCATGTAGCGGCTACGCACGACCTCGTAGGAGATGGGGGCGAGGAGGAAGCCGACGGCCGATCCCACGCCCGCGTCGGCGGGGATGAGGAAACGGTCCACCTCGAGCTTGTCCGCCAGACGCGCGGCGTGGATGGGCGCGGAGCCGCCGAAGGCGATGAGCGTACGTCCCGCCACGCCCTTGCCCCACTCGATCGCGTGGGTGCGGGCGGCGTTGGACATGTTCTCGTCCACCATCTCGCTGATCCCGAGCGCGGCGAGCTTCGCGTCGAGCCCGAGTCCGTGGCCTATGCGAGCCTCGATCGCGGCCTCGGACCGTTCCCGGTCGAGGGAGATCGAGCCTCCGGCGAAAAACTCCGGATCGATCCGCCCCAGGACGACGTCGGCATCCGTCACGGTGGGCTCGTCCCCGCCCCGGCCGTACGCCGCCGGCCCCGGCTCCGAACCTGCGCTCCCGGGCCCGACCTGGATCCGCTCGAGTTCGTCCACTCCGGCGATCGACCCGCCCCCTGCTCCGATCTCCACCATCTCGATTACGGGAATTCGCACCGGGAGCCCGCTCCCCTGCCTGAAGCGGTAGCTGCGGGCGACCTCGAACGTACGCGAATGGAGCGGCCGTCCCCCGTCGATCACGCACAGCTTCGCCGTCGTCCCGCCCATGTCGAAGGAGAGGACGTCGCCGAGGTCCAGGTCGCGCGCGAGGTGGCTGGCGAGGATGGCGCCCCCGGCTGGCCCGGACTCCACGAGGCGGACGGGCGCGGCGACCGCCGTCTCCAGGGTCGTGAGGCCCCCGCCCGACGTCATGAGGAGGAAGGGACAGGCGAGCCCCGACTCGCGCAGCGCATCCGCGAGCCCCGTCAGGTAGCGGGCCATGCGCGGCTGGACGTAGGCGTTCGCGCACGCCGTCGACTGCCGCTCGTACTCCCGCACTTCGGGGCACACGTCGGAGGCGAGCGTCACCGGAAGCCCCGGCCGCCATTCGTCGAGGATCTCCCCGATCCGCCGCTCGTGGTCCGGGTTCGCGTACCCGTGGATGAGCCCGACCGCGATCGACTCCACCTCCTCCGCCTCGAGCGTCGAGAGGAGCGCCCGCACCGAATCCTCCTCCAGCGGAATGAGGACGCGGCCGCGGTGGTCTACCCGCTCCTCCACCGGGAGCCGGAGACGGCGGGGGACGAGCGGGGCAGGGCGGTCGACCCCGATGTCGTACTGCTCGAAGCGGTTCTCGTGCGCCATTTCCAGCGCGTCGCGGTGCCCCGCAGTGACGATGAGCGCCGTGCGCGCGCCCCGCCGCTCGATGATCGCGTTCGTGGCCAGCGTCGTGCCGTGGATGACGAGCCGAACGGCCGAGGGCGGGACGTCCGCGAGCCCCAGCACCTTGTGCACGCCCTCGAGGACGCCGCGCTCGGGCGCCGAGGCGGTCGTCAGCACCTTCGTCGTGACGAGGCGCCCGCCGGACTCCAGCGCCACGTCCGTGAAGGTGCCGCCGATGTCGATCGCGAGCCGGGCTTCGCCGCCCGAGTCGCTCGTTGCCCTGCCGCTCACGCGCCCATCACCCGTCTTCCCGCAACGGAACCGTGTAGTTCAACGCCAGGCGTCCGCCGTCCGGGTAGATGGTCTCGCCCGTCAGGTACGAGGCGTAGTCGCTCGCGAGGAAGACGGCCACGGTCCCGACCTCGGCCGGGTCCCCGAACCGTCCCAGCGGCGTGCGGGAGAGGATCGTGCGGCGCGCCTCCTCATCGGCGATCACCGAGTCGAGGATGTCCGTGACGATCGTCCCCGGCCCGATCGCGTTGACCCGGATGTCGTGCGGCGCGAGCGCGACCGCCATCGCCTTCGTGAGCTGCATGACCCCGCCCTTGGAGGCCGCGTAGGCGAGCTGGTTCGGGATCGTCACCACGGCGTTCGTCGAAGACATGTGGATGATCGACCCCTTCACCCCGCGCGCGACCATATCCCGCGCCACGAGGCGGGAAAGGAGAAAGGTCCCCCGCAGGTTCACGCCCAGCACCCGGTCGAAGTCCTCGACTTCGGCGTCCAGAATCGAGCCCGCGGCGATGATCCCCGCGTTGTTGAGCAGGATGTCGCAGCGGCCGAACCGTTCCGTGCAGGCGTCGAGCAGGGCCGCGCAGTCGCCCTCCTCGCTTACGTCCGCGCGCACCGCGTGCGTCTCCCGCCCCGTCTCCTCCGCGATGCGGCGGGCCGTATCGGCGCAGCGATCCTCCAGCACGTCCCCCAGCACGACATCCGCCCCGTGACGGGCGAAGGCGAGCGCGCACGCCGCGCCGATCCCCTTCGCCGCCCCGGTAACGATGGCGGTCTTCCCCTCGAGTGTGATCAAAGCTGAACCCCCCGCGCGGTGATGATCCCCCGTTGATCGCCGTCGCGAAACTGTGGAGTCGGAGCGGCGGTCCCTATCGTATCGACGAAAGCGACGTGTGGCATGCAGCAGCGGAATCTCACCGAAGTCGAGTTACGAAGTCTACCTCTCGTGCCTCGGCTCTCGACGTGGTATTTTCATGATATATACCAGAAACACGGAGTATACCATGAAGAAAGAGAGCCGGAACTCGCCGCCCGAGGCTTCGCCGGATCCCATGTCCGATCCGTTGCCCGATACCGAACGCGTGACGATCGACGAAGCCGGCCGGCTGGTGGTCCCGGCCCGCTTCCGCCGCGCACTGGACATTCAGGGCCGGCAGCAACTGATCATGGGCCTGGAGGGCGACACGATCCGGCTGCGCACCACCAGCGCCGCACTCGCGCGGCTGCAGGCCATCGTGCGCCGGCACCGGAAGGGCTCCGGGAGCGTCGTCGATGAGTTCATCCTGGAACGGCGAGCCGAAGCCGCCCGTGAATGAACCCGCCGAGGCTGTCCTTGACGCCTCGGCCGTCCTGGCCGCGCTGCTAAATGAACCGGGGGCGGTTCGCGTCGAACGCGCGCTCAAGCGAGGAGCCGCCATGTCGTCGGTGAACGTGGCCGAGGTCGCGGCGCGTCTCTCGCAAGACGGCTTGTCCTCCGTGACGGTGGCGAGCGTAGTCGAGGGATTGGGGGTCGAAGTCATTCCCTTCGACTGCCGGGCGGCGCTGCTCAGCGGCGCCTATCGTGAGAGGACGCGTCGCCAGGGCCTCGGACTGGGTGACCGGGCATGTCTGGCCACCGCAAGCAGCCTCGGCCTCCCGGTCCTCACCGCCGACCGAAGCTGGGCCGACCTCGAAATCGACGGCGTCAAGGTCGTGCAGATCCGGTAGAGGACCTGCCGAGCGTACGGGTGCCCGCCGAGGTCATTAGGGGACCAGTTCGCCTGGCTGCCGCTCCTTCACGTGACGGCGCATCCAGTCGAACATCTCCCACACGGTGTGCAGGACCGATTCCCGGGCCCGGTAGCCGTGGCTTTCGTGCGGCAGCATCACCAGGCGGACGGTGCCTCCCAGACCCTTCACGGCGTGGTACATGCGCTCGGACTGGACGGGGAAGGTCCCGGAGTTGTTGTCGATGACGCCGTGGGTCAGGAGCAGCGGTTCGTTGATCTTCTCCGCGTGCATGAAGGCCGACATGCGGAAGTAGACCTCCGGCGCCTCCCAGAAGGTGCGGCGCTCGTACTGGAAGCCGAAGGGCGTGAGGCTCCGGTTGAAGGCGCCACTGCGCGCGATGCCGGCGGCGAAGTCGTCGGAGTGCGCCAGCATGTTGGCGGTCATGAAGGCGCCGTAGCTGTGGCCGGCGATCCCGACCCGGTCGCGGTCCGCCACGCCCATCTCGACGAGCTTGTCCACCGCGGCCTTGCCGTTGGCCACCAGCTGCTCCACGTAGGTGTCGTTCGCCGCAAAGCCGCCCACGATCGGCATCGCGGCGTCGTTGAGCACCGCGTACCCCTGCGTGAGGAGCAGGAGGTGCGAAGCGCCGGAGATGGTCGTGAAGCGGTGGGCCGAGCCCCTGACCTGGCCCGCGCCGTCCTCGTCGGCGAACTCGCGCGGGTAAGCCCAGACCAGGACCGGGAGACGCTGGCCGGGCTCGTAGTCGGCGGGCAGGTGCAGCTCACCCGATAGCGGGATGCCGTCGCCGCGCTCGTAGTAGATCTTGCTCTTCGTGATCCCCGCGAGCTGGGGCTGGGGGTTCGGGACGGAAGTAAGGGCCGTGCGCTCGTCGTTTGCCGTCGTGACGAGGTGGTAGTTCGGGGGCTCCTCGCTGGTCTCGCGCCGGACCACGATCCGGCCGGCGCGTGCGTCCGCCAGGCCGACCACGGTCTCGTAGCTGTCCGCGCCCGAGTGGAAGAGTCGCTGCCGCTCGGCGGTCGCCAGATCCAGCCGGTCCAGGAATGGACGGTCTCCTTCCGGAGATCCTCCCGGGCCCGCCAGAAAGATGCTCGTGCCGTCCATGTGGACGACCCGCTTGCCGGCCCCGTCCTGCTTCATGACCGGGTCGCCCGGATTCCCATACCAGTCGTCCGTGCTGCGGTCCCAGAGGAGCGCCGGCTGGCCGCCGGGGGTGGAAGCCTGCACGGCCCAGGCGCGGGACCGCCGTGTCGGCCAGTCGAATTCGTAGACCAGGGCGGTCTCGCCGTCCTCGCCCCACAGGACCGGGTAGCCGAAGCCGAAGGCGCCCGAGCCCAGGCGGTGCTCGGTGCGGACGAGTTCCGTGCCCTCTCCGTCGAACGGCGCCGCGAGGGTCAGCACCCGGTCGCGGTGGGGCACGTCGAGCGCGGGGTTGCCGCCGTCGAGGGCTTCCACGTAGGCCAGGGTGGCGGGCACGCCGGGGCGCCAGGAGAACTGGCGGAGACCGGCGCGGCGGAAGCCCAGGTGCTCGGGGCCGCCCTCGTCCAGGGGCAGCGTGGTGAGCGTGCGCAGGGGCGCGCCGTCGCTGCCGAGGACTTCCACCTCCCTGGCGAAGCGGGAGTCGGGCACGAGGTACGAGTAGGGGCGAACCGTGCGGACGGACAGGTAGTATTCGCCGTTGGGCGAAGGGTCGAGGGAGTCGTAGAGCGCCGGGGCGCCGATGGGTTGCGTGGTTCCGGTGGAGGCGTCGACGAGGGTCGGCTGCGACGTGAGGTAGTAGTCGAAGAGCGCCTCGTCGTGGGCGTCTTCCAGCAGGTCCTGGAAGGTCCAGGAGGGGGCGGCCTCGCCGCCGGATTCCTGAGTGATGGGGCCGACGGGGACAGCCGCCGGGGTGGGCGGGACGCCGCGGCCATCGGGAACGAAATGGCAGAGGAGCGAACGGCTGTCGGGCATCCAGGCGCAGGGTTCGCCGCGGGCGCCGTTCAGCGATGGGCTCGTAAGGGCTCGCGCGGTGCCCGTTTCCGGATCGGCCAGCCAGAGGGCGACCCCGTCCGAGGTCGTCCGCGTGAAGGCGAAGCCGTCGCCGACAGGCGACCACAGCGGTGGCCCCAGGCCGTCCTCGGCGCCGGTTACGTCGCGCGTGTCGCCGCCGTCCAGGTCGACGACCGAGAAACGCACGAACGGCGGCGCGGCGTGCATGCCGTTGGTGACCGGACTGATCCTGCGTCCGGCCAGCCGCAGCATCGGCGCGGCCAGATCCTCGATCCCGGGCATGCTCTCGCTGTATGCGAGGATCATCCGGTCGCCGGACGGACTGATCACCGCCTGGGGGAACGGGGAGGCGTCCAGGATGTCGACGACGTCCGGGGGTGGCGTACGGTAGGCTTCCTGCGCAGCCAGCCGGCCGGATGGCGGTACAAGCAGGGTGGCGAGTGCGAGGATCGGGGCGGCGAAGCGACGGATCGACATGGTGCAAGCTCCCGCGCAGGTGGGTCCGGTTACGCTGATAGTAGACTTGGCGGGCCGGGCGTGACAGCGGTAGGAAACCGTTGTCTGTGGGGTGTGTTGATTTTTCAGCACACATACGCCAGCTTTGACTCATCGGACGGGATTTGGCCCCTCGGGGAGGTTTGGGAGATATCGCAGGGACGGAGGATGATTGCTGTGAGCCCACTTGCGGAGCTGAGCAGGCGAGAGCGCGAGGTCATGGATCTCGTGTACGAACTTGGGAATCCAACGGCGGCGCAGATCCGGGAACACATGGCGGATCCTCCGACGTACTCCGCCGTGCGTTCGATCCTGCGGGGTCTCGTGAACAAGGGACACCTCGTGAGTGAGTCCGATGGTCCCCGCTACCTCTATTCGCCCACCATGCCGGCGCTGCGCGCCCGGCGCTCGGCCATGCGCCGCGTGCTCAAGACCTTCTTCGGCGACTCGGTGGAGGGGGCAGTGGCCACGCTGCTCGAGCTGCGCGAGGGCGGCCTCTCGCCGGCGGAGCACGCCCGCCTCCAGGAGATGATCGAGAAAGCGGCAGAGGAGGGACGGTGAGCCCGGCCGTGCTGATCGCCCAGGTCACGCTCCTGCTCCTGCTGGCGCTCGCGCTGGCGTGGTTCATGCGGCGGGGGGCTTCGAGGACTCTGCACCTGCTGTGGACGGCGACGTTCGCCCTCGTCCTCGCGCTCCCCGTCCTCGGCTTCTTCGGTCCCTCGTGGGAGATCCCGCTCCTGCCGGCCCCTGGCGGGGCGTCGCCCGCGGCTACGATCAGGGGTGCCACTTCCGCGACCTTCGACCCCGCCCTCGGCCCCTCTGGTCTGATCGCGACGCTGGAGGTGGCCGGAATGCGGGAGGCCCTGTTCCTGGCGGAACGGGCCAGGCTGGACGCGCGTACGGATGCGGCGAAGAGCGCCGCGAGCGCGGCTATGGGGCACCCCGTCGTCCGGGTCGCGTGGATCGCGTGGCTGGTCGGCTGCGTTCTCTCCCTGGCCTCGCTCGCCTTCGCGGCGCTCCGGCTCCGGAAACTGGTGCGGACGGCCCGGCCCGTGCGCGACCCCGAATGGGTGCGCGCGGCCGCGACGCTGCAACGACGGCTCGGCCTCCGCCGCGAGGTCCGGCTGCTGTCCGGCGAGGCGGTGGCGACGCCGATGACGGGCGGGCTATGGCGCCCGGTGATCCTGCTTCCGGCTGCGGCCGCGACGTGGAGCCCGGAGCGGCGGGTCGTGGTCCTCACGCACGAACTCATCCACGTGCGGCGGCGGGACGCGCTCCGCCAGTTGATCCGGCGGGTCGTGCTCGCCCTGCACTGGTTCCATCCTCTCGCGTGGATCGCCTCGCGCCGCGCCGGGCTCGCGAGCGAGAAGGCCTGCGACGAAGAAGTGCTCGCCCTCGGCGCCCGGCCCTCGGACTACGCCCGGCACCTCCTCTTTCTGGCCGCCGGCCTTCCCCGCGGTCCGAGGGCGCTGGCGCTCCCCCTGGCGCACCCCATCGTCCACCCCTCGCAGCTCGAGCGGAGGATCACGTCCATCCTCGCGCGCCGACGTCCGCGCCCCAGCCTCGTGCGCGCGGCCCTGACGCTCGCGGTCCTCGGCATCGCGGGCGTATTCGTCGCCGCCGCGCGCCCGGTCCCGGTCGGCGAAGCAGCCGCCACCATCTCGGAGGCCACGCCCGAGGCTGCCGCAATTGCCGCCGAGGTCCGGCGCGAGGCCACGCGCGAGCGATCCACCCGAGAGGCCGCATTCGCCGCCGCACGGGCCGCCGCCGTTCGCGCCGCCACGCCCCCCACCGCCGGCACGACTTCATCCGGCGCCCCGCACGAGGTGGAGTGCGTCGCGTCCCCCGATTCGATTCGGTCGTTCGCCTTTCGGGGTGGCGGCAGGGTGACGCCGAACTGGAAGTGGACGGATGGGGGATTCACGATGGTGAGACGCGTCGCGGGGATGCTGCTCTGCATGCGTGGAGAGGGCGATGTCACGCTGAACGACGCGGACACCGCCGTGCGCTCGCTGGGCGACGACAGCTGGCTCTTCCTCGCGTCGACGGGCGAGCGGACGCACCGCCTCGCGATCACCGGCGGGCCGGAAGGCATCGCACGCGAATGGAGCGTCGACGGCGTCCAACAACCCTTTGACGCGGAGGCCCGCCGATGGCGCGACCTGATGTTCACCGTCATGAACCACTATCAGGACGCGTGGTTCTCTACCACAGGCGGAGTCCTGCTGTACGGCCGGATCTCCGGGTACCGCGACGAACTCTCGAACCTGCAGTCCGCCCTGCGCGACGCGCAGCCGGCGGAGGCGCTCCGCGAATTGGTGCAGGATCTCATGGCCTGGGAGATGGGGCTCCGCCGCATCACGGAGACGATCCGGCGCTCCGATCTCGACACGCAGCTCACGGGCATCGCGGAACGGATCGCGGACATCGACTTCGGCGTGGCCGGTCTGATGACGGACGTCGAGATGTCCGACCTCGAACGCCGGCTCCTCGAGATCTCGGAACTGATCAAACGCCAGGCCGAGGGCCCGGATCTGGAGCAGCGGCTGGAGGAGATGGAGCACTCGCTTCAGGATGTGCTCGACGAACTGCAGGGGGCGACCCGATGACGGCCGGTGCGCGCCGCCGCGTCGGCGCCGGACTCGCGGCGGCCCGGGCAGCGGTCTTCGCCGCGGTCGGGTTTCACGCACAGGCGGCGGTCGCGCAGGAGGTCGTGGATCTCCCCTCCGAGGATCGCCTGCTGTCTCCCGATCTCGAACTCGTGTACCGCATCGGGTCCGCCGCGCCGGAGGCCGCGTGGGCGGAGTTCTCGTCCATCCCGAGCCTCTGGTTCGATGGCTCGGGGAACCTCCACTTCATGGACCAGACGGCGCCGCTCTCGGGCCGGACACGCATCGTTGTCGTGGACCCCACAGGCGGGCTCGCGACCGAGTTCGGACGCGATGGCGATGGTCCCGGCGAGTTCCGGGCCCCGAGGCAGATGTATGTGTGGGCCGACGGGAGCACGCTGGTCCAGGACATCATGCACATGGGGTATCACGTCTTCGCCCCGGGCGGCGAGTTCGAGCATATGCTCGGGATGGAACTGGGCAGCGACATGCGCCCGGAGCGCACCGGAGTCCGGAGCGCCGTCGCCGGCGCCCGGGACAGGTCGACCGGCGAGGAGGGACTGGCCATCCGGCGCTTCGACCTGTCATCGGACGAGGTATCGGAGCAACCGCTGGTGGAGGCCTGGGCGCCCCGAGCGTTGGAGGAGCGAGACCACGAAGCCGACGACCCGGAGGCCATGGCGTCGCGCCCCGAGTGGGGGTTCGAGCCGGGGCTGCTGTTCGACGTGCTGCCCTCGGGTGGGGTCGCGTTCTCGGACTCGTCGGCCTACGCGATCAAGCTCACTGATCCCTCCGGCGCGGTGTCGCGTATCCTGCGCCGGCCCATCCGGCCGCTGCCGGTCACGGAGTCCATGCGGCGTGAGGAGCGCGAACGCCGCCTCGAGCGGGCGAGAAACCCGATCATGACGGGCTCGCGGTCGCCCGAGGCGATGGCGGCGATGGATTTCCTCATGGGGGGGCGGAGGCAAGCGGTCGAGAACATGCGGTTCCATCCGGAGGTGCCAGTGCTCGCGGCCGTCCGCACGACTTGGGACGGCACGCTGTGGATCCAGCGGAGCGCTGAGCCGGGCGTCGAAGAGCCGGGCCCCGTCGACGTGCTCGCGCCGGACGGCCGCTACGTCGGCACGCTCGCGCCGGATGTCCTCCGCATGCCGCGCGCTTTCGGCCCGGGCGGCCTGGTCGCCTTCGTCGACACCGATGAGTTCGACGTCCCCGTCATCACTGTACGGCGCCTGCCGCCCGAGATCCGCTGAGCCCGGTGATCCCCTACCTCCCCAGCTCTTCCGAGATGGCGCTGTGGCGGTACTCGAAGATGCGCTCGAGATCGGGGCGCACGAACCAGCGGTCGATCAGCGGGCCGCCCGGGACCGCGTACGTGACGTGGTCCTCCACCCGCGTGCCTCCATCCTCCTCCCGGAGGCGGTGCTCGTGGACCCACTTCCGATACGGGCCGCGGCGCTGCTCGTCGACGAAACCGTGCGGCGGATCCCAGTGTGTGATCTCGCTCTGCCACCGAATGGGGATTCCGTGCAGCCGTAGCCGATAGTCGATTCGCGTTCCCACGCGCATCTCGATCGGCGGTGGAGTGACGATCCGGAACTTCACGAATGGCGGCGTGATCCGCTCCAGGTTGTGGGCGTCGGAAAAGAAGGCGAAGGTCCGCTCAAGCGGGCTGGGCACCCACTGGGAAGTGACGAAGATGCGGTCGCCAGACGTTCCCGCGGGAACGTCCCCTAGGTTGCGCAGGGAGACATTTCGGGGTGGGCGGTCCAGCGCTCGAACGCCTCCCCGCCGGCCGCCAACTCGACCGCGGTCGTCCCGCCCGGGTCCACGTTCGTTCGCGGCGTGGGTCCGAGTTCCGAGCCGGAGGAGAGGTGGACTTCGACGCGGACGGCGCACAGGGTCTCGTCCGTCGTGTTCTCGACCATGCCCGCGAAGATGTCCTGGCCCGCATCGTAGGAGAGCACGAGCCGCGCGCCGCGTCGGATCGCGTCCCACGTCTCGTCTCGCGCCAGGTATTCGCCCGACTCCTCGCCTTCGTCGCCCTCGCCGTGCCCGCCTTCGCCTCCGTGCTCGCCATTCTCGCCGTTGTGTTCGCCCCGGCCTTCGCGACCCACGCGGTCGTGTTCGCCGCTTCCCTCACGGCCCTCGCCGTGCTCTCCCTCGCCGTCGTGCTCGCCACCCTCCTCGTGCTCGCCCTCTTCCTCGCCCGCGCCGGCGGCGGAGAGCTTGCGGTGCATTCCGCGGACGTTGAGTTCGCGCCAGTCGTCGTAGCGGTCCCAGTGGCTGTAGTCCTCCATGAGGACGGTTTCGGCCGTCTCGTCCTCGCTCAGCCCCGCCTCCACGGCGGCCCGCACGGCCGCGTCCAGATCCCGGTAGTAGGTGAGTTGCCGCTCGATGGCGGCCCGGTCGCCCGGCGGCCCGTGCCCGAACACGATCGTCTCGAAGGGGATCTCGAGCAGGCCCTCGATCGCGTCGAACATGTCGGGGAAGTGGAAGCTGCCGAGATCCTGGTACCCGAACCGGTCGCGCGACACGAAATCCACCGCGAAGGCGAGGTTGTGCGCCGGCAGGAAGCCCACGGCGATATCGTCGCTGTGGCTGCGGCCCAGGTAGTGGAGTTCGATCTCGCCGCCCGCGAGCGTCATCGTCTCATCGAAGGTGGTCGTGGGCGGGGGAAGGTCGGGGTTCGCGGCCTCCCTGAGCGGCGCGTCCGCGTTTCGGTGCGCGTAGATGGGGACGTCGGCTCCGAACGCCTCGCGCAGCACCTCGGCGCCCGTCGCGTGGTCCGCGTGGTTGTGGCTGTAGACGATGGCCGCGAGTTCGGCCCCCGGCGCGACCCGGCGGATCTCCTCCGCATAGGTGGCGGCCGCCTCGACCGAGATCGGATCGAAGGCGAAGACGCCCTCCGAGGTCACGGCGAACAGGGCGTTGTGTCCGATCCAGCGGAACTGGTAGACCCCCTCGGCGACCTCGGTCGTCTCGAACTGCGGCGGCGCGTCGGCGGCCGCGGCGCCCCCGGCGGGTTCGTCGGACGGCCCATCTCCCCCTCCGCAGGCGACCCACGAAAGTGAAGCGCCGAGCGCGACGAGCGAGAGCAGGGGGATGCGAGAGATCAGAGGGATCGATGGGCCGGAGACCAGGCTGGAAGAGCGCTTGCGAATCATATCTACTACCTCCATAGTAGCTGGCGCGGAATCGCCCGGTTGAGATCGGACCGGGCGCCGCACCCACACTCGAACAAACCTAAGCCGCGACGGGAGGCTGCCAAGATGCTGCAGGGGGCTGCCAGGATGAGGCGGACGTCACGACGGAACGCCAGCCGTGGACCGCAGTTCGCCGCGGGGGCCGCGACGGGGTTCGCCGCCGGGTGGGTGGCGGTGCTCGGGGTCGCGCTCGGAGGGGCCGGCCTGCACGCCCAGGAGATGGTCGACCTTCCCGGCGAGGATCGTTCCGTCTCGCCGGACCTCGAACTGGTGTACGCCATCGGATCCGCCGCCGCGGCCGAGTGGGAGGAGTTCACGTCGATCTCCGGGATCGCCTTCGACGGTGAAGGCAATCTCTACCTCCTGGACGGGACCCGGATGGAGTCCAACGTGCGCGTCGTCGTGGTCGACGCGGCGGGGGGATTCGTGAACAGCTTCGGCCGCGCCGGCGACGGCCCGGGCGAGTTCCGCGCGGCGACGCAACTCGTGGTGTGGGAGGACGGTCAGATCCTGGTCGAGGACATGATGCACGCGGGATACCACGTCTTCAGCCCCGCCGGCGAGTTCGAGCGCATGGTGAGGGAGGGTGGCGGGGGCATGGGGTTCGCCATGGCGCGCCGCCCGAACCTGCGACCAGAGCGGACGGGCGCGCGCACCCTGATCGGCCGCAGCGGACGCACGATCCAGCGCGTCGACATGTCCTCGGAGGACGTCGAGGATCGCGTGCTCGCGGAGGCCTGGGCGCCGGTCGAGGACGATGGCCCGCGGAGCGGCGACCTCGAAGACATGATCCGCGACGAATGGGGGTTTGAACCGGACCTCCTGTTCGACGCGCTGCCATCGGGGGGTGTCGCCTTCTCCGACTCGTCGGCCTGGGCCGTCAAGCTCACCGATCCGTCGGGCGCGGTCTCGCGCATCCTGCGCCGGCCCATCCGGCCGCTGGCCGTGACGGAGGAGATGGAGCGGGAGGAGCGCGAACGGCGGCTCGAGGCCGAGAGCAATCGCACGATCACCCAGCGCGGGAACGCACCGCCCGCCGCGGTGCTCGAGCTCATCGACAACATGAGGTCGCTGCGGCTGGAGGCGGTCGAGGACATGCAGTTCTTCCCGGAAGTGCCGGTCATCGCGGCCCTGCGCGCGACCTGGGACGGCGCGCTGTGGGTCCAGCGGAGCACGGAGCCCGGCTCGGACGAACCGGGCCCCATCGACGTGATCGCTCCGGACGGCCGCTACCTCGGCACGCTCGAGACGGGCACCGCCGCGCTGCCCGACATGCCGGACGCCTTCGGCCCGGACGGCTTCGTCGCCTTCATCGACACGGACGAGTTCGACGTCCCCGTCATCACCGTGTGGCGGCTCCCGCCCGCGATCCGCCTCGAATCCGCGCGACCTCGGCGACCCTAGGTATCCGCTGCCGGCGGAGGGAACGTGTTCCGCACGCGGAGCGATCGCCGGAAGTAGGCCGTCCAGACTGTCGCCCACGCCAGAGACCCGACGACGATCGCCGCGAGGATCGCGATTGCGGCCACCCATTCCTCGGGGCTCCTCCTCTGCGCCGCCCCTTCGGGCTCCAGATTGAAGGGGACGGCGGCCGCGCGCAGCGTGATCACGAGGGCGACGACCCACAGCGCGACGACGTTCCACCGCGGGGCTCGCGGCGACTTCAGCAGGATGAGAGCGAGGGGGGACGCGAGGAGAAGGAAGATCGCGACGAGCAGCCAGATGGCATAGTCGAGAAACCACCCCGACAGGCCTGCCGAATGGACGAGCAGGAAGGGGATGGAACCACAGAGATAAACCAGGAGCCAGCCTCCCACGCCGACCGGAGTGTTTCCGCGGTTCATGGTGCCAGCCATTCCGGAGTATGGAGGGCGCCCGTGACGCGGTGCGCCATCCGCCGCCGCGAGATCGCCACGGTCGTGCGGGCGCGCTCCCCCGTCACGGTCGCATCGATCTCCGAAGCAGCTCGGAGGCCCGACTGGAGGGCTCCCTGCATCCACCCCCGCTCCACCGAGGCGTGCTCGCCAGCGAAGTGAATGGGGCCCTCGGGCGATGCCAGTTCCGGGTGCTCGGCGAACGGGGGATCGTTCCGGGTGTAGGCGGCCCCGATCCAGGGCTGGTGCTCCCACGCGAAGTGGGTTCCGCGCTCCGCGACCTCGCGGGAGCCAGGGAACAAGCCATCAAAGCGATCGATGAAATCGGGTACGATGGCGCCGGGCTCCATCGCCGCGACCGTGCGCGCCATGGCTCCGTACATGTAGGACATCAGGACTCCGCGCGGTCCCGGCTGATTCCAGGTCGGATGCCACATTTCCGAGAACCCCCCCACGAACGACAACCCCCATCCGTTCAGGCCGTCCTCCTCCCAGTTCCGTTCCGCGTACTGGACGTAGACCCGGGTGACGTCCTGGTAGGAAGTGGCTTCGAAGGCCGCTCGCTTCGCTGCCGAGAGGATGGGGTCGAACACGATCTTGTCGATGACGGGGAGGGGGACGGTACAGATGAGGTGGCCGCCCCTCAGTTCCCCCGCCGCGTCGCCGGTTCCGTAAGAGGCCACGACGCCGGCCTCGTCCCGGACCACCCTCGTCACCGGCGAGCCGTACCGCACCCGGTCTCCGAGCGCTTCGGCAAAGGCGATCGGCAAGGCGTCGGTCCCCGTCGGAATCTTCAGCCACGTGTCCCGCCCCCCACCGAGGAACACGTCCGGCGTCTCCCGGTAGCGGTCTCCCCGCTCGGGAACGATGAGGTACTCACCGTCCTGCGTATAGAAGGGAGAGGTCTCGATCCCGAAGTGATCGATGTAGCCGAGCGTTCGATCGTGGTCCGGCGGGATGCGGGCCGGGCCGGATTCGGCGATGAGTCCGTCGTTGAAGGGCTCGCGAAGTGTCTGTACCCGACCCCCCGCTGCGTTTCTTGCCTCCAGAACCCGGACATCGTGCCCCGCCCGGGCCAACTCGTATGCGGCGACCAGCCCGGCAAGACCGGCGCCCACCACGATCACGTCGACCCGATCTCCGGGCGAGGGCGGTGGCGGCACACTGACGTCCGGACCCATGCCGCCGCCCGAGCAGCCAGCGCCCAGGGAGAGAGAGACCAGGGCGCCACTGCCGCGGGCGAGAAAGTCCCGGCGGCTGAGCGTTGTCTTGTCGGTGTTGGCCGTCATCGGTCTCGCGCCGCCGTCGCGGCGGGCATGGTTGTTCACGCTTGACAACGCTCCGGTCGGGGCACATGATCCGGCAATCCGAATAAACACCGAACATCAAGCCCCACGGAGCATCCATGTCCTACGCCGAAGGTCTCGCCGCCCAGCTTTCCATGTCCAGAAGCCTGTTCAAGAAGACGCTGGAGACATTCACGGAGGAGGATTCGGGTTTCGGGCCCAACCCGGACGTCTTCACCGTGGCCGGCCACGTGGCGCACGCCGCCGGTACGGTCGACTGGTTCGTCGACGGCGCGTTCGGCGACGGCTGGAACATGGACTTCGAAGGACATCTCGAGGAGGCGCGGGCCGTCACTTCGGTGGCCGAGGCGATCGCCTGGGTCGACCGGGCCTACGGCCGGGCGATCGAGGTCATCGGATCCCAGTCGGACGAGGATCTCCACGCGCCGATCGAAGATCCGCGGATCATGGAAGGCCAGCCGCGAGCGGCGGTCGTGAACGGGATCGTGGATCACACGGCGCACCACCGGGGCGCGCTCACGGTCTACGCGCGTCTGCTCGGCAAGGTGCCGGTGATGCCGTATGCCTAGAGTGTCGCGTGCGGGGGTCCGGACGGGGCGGGAGCCGCGAAGCTCCTAGATTTCGCGCACGAAGATCTGCGCGGCGGATTCGCGGCGCAGCGCGAGGAGGGTGCCCTCGACGGAGATGATCGGGTCTCCCGTGGGGGAATTGCGAACGCGGCGCAGCGTGCAGCCGGGCAGGATGCCGCGTTCGAGCAACGGCTCGACTTCGTCGTTCGGTGCGTCGATGCGCTCGAGTTCGACCGCTTGCCGCAGCGGCACGTCCATCAGCGACGTCCGGGAACCGTTCGATCGTCCGTTCTTCAAGCCGGGATTGTCCCTCACGTTGGTTTGACGGTCGGAGCGCAACATACTAGCGTCTTCCTCGGTTGAGAACCAGTCTCAACTAACGATAATCGTTATCGGTAGTTTCCCACCATGCACCCAGTCGCGACCCCAGCGCGCGCCGACCACGGAGCCGGTACGGATGCGCCCGCTTCCGGGCCGCCCGTCGTGGCTCTCATCGGTCCGCCCAACTCGGGAAAGACGACGCTCTTCAACCGTCTGACCGGGCTGCGGCAGAGGGTCGCGAACTACCCGGGCGTCACGGTAGAGAAGCACGTGGGCCGGGTGCGCTTCGCCTCGGGCCTCGACCTGGACATCGTCGACCTGCCGGGCGTAAGCGGTTTCTCGGCCCGTTCTCCCGATGAGCGCGTCACGCGCGACGTGCTGGAAGGCCGGATCGAAGGGCTGCGGGCACCCGAGGCCATCGTGCTCATCGTCGACGCGGTCCGGCTCGAGACGCAGCTCATGCTCGTGGGTCCCGTGCTCGAACGGGAGCGCCCCACGCTCCTTGTCCTCAACATGGCGGACGAACTCGAGGCGGGGGACGGCACGCTGGACGACGAGGCGCTCGCCGCCGCGTTCGGCGTGGAAGTGGTCCGGACGGACGCCCGCACGGGGCGGGGCGTTGAAGCGGTCGCCGACTTCCTCGACCGGGTGGCCATGCACGCGGCGACGCCCGCGACCGGTGCGAAGCCGCGGTCGGGTTCCGGGGCCGAACGAGCCGGGCTGCCGACGATGGACGCGCTCTCCCGCCGCCGCGACGTGGTCCAGAACGCGCTCGCCTCCGCCGGGTACCGGTCCGCCGGCCCGCCGAAGCTGACGCAGCGTCTCGACGCCCTCTTCCTGCACCGGATCGCGGGTCCGGCCGTGTTTCTCGTCCTCGCCGCCCTCGTGTTCCAGGCCATCTTCACGTGGGCCACGCCGATCATGGACGGGGTCGAACTCGGCATCGCCTCCTCCGGCGAATGGCTGGCGGCGCGGCTGCCGGCGAGCTGGTTCCGGGACCTTCTCATCGACGGCGTGTGGGCGGGCGTCGGCTCCGTCCTCGTCTTCCTCCCCCAGATCCTCATCCTCTTCCTCTTCCTGGGGATCCTGGAGGACTCCGGCTACATGGCGCGGGCGGCCGTGATCGCCGACCGCACGATGCTGAAGGTCGGGCTGCAGGGACGGGCGTTCCTGCCGCTCCTCTCGGCCTACGCGTGCGCGGTCCCGGCGATCCTCTCCTCGCGCACCGTGGAAAACGAGCGCGACCGGACGGCGACCATGTTCATCGCCCCGTTCATGACCTGCTCGGCGCGGCTGCCCGTCTATGCCCTCCTCATCGCGGCGTTCATCCCGGAGCGTCCGCTCCTGGGGCCGTTCGTCGGGACGCGGGCGGCGACGATGCTCGGCCTCTACGCGCTGGGCCTCGCCGCGGCCATCGGCACCGCCTTTCTGCTCCGGCGCACGTTTTTGCGGGGCAAGCCCGCCGGGTTCGTGATGGAACTGCCGCCGTACCGGATTCCGGCGCTGCGGACGCTTGCCCTCCGCCTCCTCGACCGGAGCAAGATCTTCCTCCGGAGGGTGGGGAAGATCATCCTCGCCGTGACCGTCGTCCTCTGGGTTCTGGCCCAGTTCCCCCGGGTCGACGGCGCCCCGCCGCCGGTCGAGGAGAGCGCGCTCGGACAGATGGGGCAGGTGATCGAACCGGCGATCGAACCGCTCGGGTTCGACTGGAGGATCGGGGTGGGTCTCGTCTCGTCGCTCGCGGCGCGCGAGGTCATCGTCGGCACGCTCGGCACCATCTACGGAATCGAGGACGGCGACGAGACGTCCCTCGAACTGCGGGCCGCCCTGCAGCGGGATCTGGACTTCGGGGCGGCGGTCGCCCTGCTCGTCTTCTTCGTGTTCGCGCTTCAGTGCATGTCCACGGTCGCGATGATGCGGAGGGAGACGGCGGGCTGGAAATGGCCCCTGGCCCAGTTCGGCTACATGCTCGTGCTGGCCTACGCCGGGGCGCTGACCGCGAACCAGTTGCTCTGAAGCCGCGGGTCCGGCGGGTCGCCAGGTCGGGTCGCTAGGCCGGGTCGCGGAAGAACCGGGGGTAGAGCAGCGCGTTGGCGAGCGCCACGACGGTGAAGACGATGAGCGCGTCCACCATGCTCCAGTAGTAGAACGGCCGGATCCCCGCCACATAGTGGTTCATGTAGACGGCGGCGAGAGCGCAGAAGAACGCCGCCATCAGCAGGTAGCTCTTCAGGCTGCGGACCCAGATCGAACCTCGGAGCACGGGGTTCAGAAGGTGGAAGACGACCCCCGCCACGAACCACATCGCGTAGTTGTAGCCCAGCGAGATCATGAAGTCGGTGGATGTGAAGTCCTGATCGAACGCCTCGGGGAAGAGCGGCAGGGGCCTGTGCATCGGCTCCATGATCGTGAATCCCTCGATGAACCCGCCCACGGTGTAGCGCACGACGTTCAGCAGCACGACGAGCGCCGCCAGCTTCAGGACCGTCTTCACGTTGCTCCTCTCCCGGCTCGCGCCCGGACCCGTCGGGCCGACAGGCTGCGGGTTTCCCCGTCTCCTACCGTGCGAGACTATCCATCCCGCAGTATCGGAACAACGGAACCGGGAACAGAAACAGGGAGGGACGGCCGATGCTCGCCAGAAACGCCGTAGTACTGCCTGGACCGGCCAGGGGCATCGCCGGCGCTTTCGTCGTGGTTGCCGCGTGCGGTGCTCTCGGCTGCGGCGCGGAACCTGCGGGCGAAGCACTGGAAACTCCCGGCGATACGTCTCCCTACCACATCCTCCTGACCAACGATGACGGCATCGAGTCGCCCGGCATTCAGGATCTCGCGGCGGCGCTCCGCGAGGTCGGCGAGGTGACGGTCGTCGCGCCGTGTGGCGAGCGTAGCGGCAGCAGCATGTCGATCCTGCTCGGCCAGGAGGTCCGCCTTCGCACGTTCCCGGAAGGACACTGCGTCGACGCCACGCCGGCCGGCGCGGTCCTTTTCGCCGCGGACGCGCTCGCACCCGAATCCGGCTTTGACCTGGTCGTGAGCGGGATCAACCGTGGTGCGAACGTCGGCGAAGTGTCCCACATGTCCGGCACGGTGGGTGGCGCGATGATGGGCGCCTACCTCGGGATGCCCGCGGTGGCCGCCTCGCTGGGCAACCCCTCCGGCGGGTTCGGGTACGCGGCCCGCACCGTCGCGCGCTTCGCCGCCGAACTCCGCCGCCGTGGCGTGGAAGCCGGCGTCGTGTACTCCATCAACTTCCCGGTGGGCACGGCCGAGGACGCGAGCGGCATCGCGGCACGCGCCATGGGCGGCCAGTACATCAAGGTCGAGTACGAGGAAGTGACAGGGGACGGCGCCGAAGAAGCCTCGGCGGACGAGGGCGTGCGCCTCTTCCGACCCCGTTTCGAGAGACCGGATCCCTATCCGGCCGGGAGCGATTCCGAAGCGTACGGCGAAGGGTTTATCACGATCACCCCGCTCCGCTTCGACTGGACGGACCGACCCACCGTCGATGCCCTGGAGGGGTGGGACCTCGAGGCGCTCCTCGAGGACGGGGAAGACGGGAGATAGGCGGGCGCCGGTCCCGGGACCGACCGCCCCGACGCGGCGCCCGGCCTACCAGCCGAGGACGTAGCCGAACACGAGCGGGGCGACGATCGTCGCGTCGGACTCGATGACGAACTTCGGCGTGTCCACGTCCAGCTTGCCCCAGGTGATCTTCTCGTTGGGGACGGCGCCGGAGTACGACCCGTAGCTCGTGGTGGAGTCGCTGATCTGACAGAAGTACGCCCAGTAGGGACACCAGCGCCGCAGATCCTGCCGGATCATGGGGACGACGCAGATGGGGAAGTCGCCGGCGATCCCGCCACCGATCTGGAACAGGCCGACGGGCTTCGCGTCCCGGTCGGCGCCGGTGTCCGCCGGCCTCGGCGCCGCGTCCGGGTCGACGTCGATCTCGGGCGCCTCCGCCAGCGTTCGGCCGGTGCTCGTGCGCGCGTACCACTCGGCGAGCGCCGCCATGTACTCTGTGCCTCCGAGGACGGGTCCCGGACGGCCCAGTCCGCCGCCGAGCTGTTCCGCGACGAGGACGTTGCCCAGCGTGGAATCTTCCCAGCCGGGCACGAACAGGGGCAGATCGGCCTCCGCGGCTGCCACGAGCCAGGAATCGGCCGGATCGATCTGGTAGCGGTCCGCGAGGGTGCGGTCCCGGATCAACTGATAGAGGTACTCGTGCGCGAGTCGGCACTCGCCCGCGGCGTCGACCGACCGCCACAGCTCGCGCAGCGGCGCCTCGACGGCGCGAAACGCCTCGGCCTCGGGGATGCAGGTGTCGGTCACGCGGTTCAGCCCGCGCCGCTCGAGGTCCTTCTCCTGCTCGGCCGTGAGCGCGCGCCAGTCGGGGATGCGCCGGTAGTGGTCGTGCGCTACGAGGTTGAACAGGTCCTCCTCGAGGTTCGCGCCGGTGGCGCAAATCGCGTGCACCTTCCCGGCCCGGATCATCTCCGCCAGGGAGAGGCCGAGTTCGGCCGTGCTCATGGCGCCGGCCAGCGTGAGGAGCATCTGTCCTCCGCCGTCGATCAGGTCGCGCCAGGCCTCGGCGGCCGCCCGCAGCGCCGCGGCGTTGAAGTGGCGGTAGTGACGGTCGATGAAGTCGGTGAGCGTCACCCGGCTGCGCTCAGACCCGGACCGTCGCCTGGAACGTCGGGGGCCGGCGGACGTTCGTCGCCTGCTCGAAGGCGTACGCGAGACGGATGAGCGTCATCTCGCTCCACGCGCGGCCGCAGAGCGACATCCCCACCGGGAGTCCCCGGATGAACCCCATGGGGACGGACATGTTGGGGTAGGCGGCCATGGCCGGCGGCGTGGAGCACCCGCCCCCGCCCCCGCCGGAGGCATCGAGCGGATCCTGCATGGCGGGGATCCCCGCCGTGATCCCGACGAGCGCGTCCAGCCCGTGCTCATCCATCGCGCGGTCGATCCCTTCGTCGCGGGAGAGCCGATGGCTCGTCGCCAGCGCGTCGAGGTACCGCTGGTCGGTGAGCGGCCCGCGTTCCTGCGAGCGCACGTGCAGTTCCTGCCCGTAGAGGGCGAGTTCGAGGTCGTGGTTCGCCTCGTTGTACTCGATGAGTTCGGCCAGCGACTTGATCGGGGCGTCCGGCCCCAGCGACGCGAGATACGCGTTGAGATCCGCCTTGAACTCGTGGTACAGCACCTCCATCTCGTACTCGTTGCCGAACCGGAGTTCCTCCGGGAGCGTGACGGGGTCGACGACGGTCGCGCCCTCCGCCCGCATGACGTCGAGGGCCTCCTCGAACAGGGCGTCGACGCGGCTGTCGAAGCCGGCGTACTCGCGCAGGACGCCGACGCGGGCGCCCTCGAGGCCGGCCGGGTCGAGCGCGCCGGTGTAGTCGGTCAGGAAGTTGCCCGCGCTCGCGGCGGTCAGCGGGTCGCGGGGGTCGACGCCGACCATGGTGCCGAGCATGATCGCGGCGTCGCGCACGGTGCGGGCCATGGGGCCGGTGCTGTCCTGGCTGTGGGCGATGGGGATGACCCCGCCCCGGCTGTGGAGGCCGATCGTGGGCTTGATTCCGACGAGGCAGTTGCGCGACGACGGGCCGACGATCGAGCCATCGGTCTCGGAGCCGATCGTCGCGACCGCGAGGTTGGCCGCGGCCGCCGATCCGGACCCGGAACTCGACCCGCCCGGCGTGCGGTCGAGCGCGTAGGGGTTCCTGCAGAAGCCGCCCCGGCCGCCGTCCCACCCGCGGCCGCTCCAGCCCGAGGCCCCGAACTCGAACGACTTCCAGCCCGCCCACTCGCTCATGTTCGCCTTGCCGAGCAGCAGCGCCCCGGCCGAGCGCAGCCCCGCCGCCACGAACGAATCCTGCGGCGCGATGGACCCGAGGAGCGCCGTCGACCCGGCCGTCGTCGTCATCCCGTCCGCGGTATCGACGTTGTCCTTGAGCAGCAGCGGGATCCCGTGCAGCGGCCCCCTGGGGCCCGAGGCCTGGAACTCGCGGTCGAGTTCGTCGGCGATCTCGAGTGCGTCCGGATTCGTCTCGAGCACCGCGAACAGCCGCGGCCCTTGCCGGTTCAGCGCCTCGATCCGCTCGAGGTACATCTCCGTGATCAACCGGCAGGTGTATTCACCCGACCGCATCCCCGCGTGGACCTCGTCGATCGTGATCTCCTCGAGCGCGAAGTCCGGGATGTCGGCCGCCGAGGTCTCATCCCCCGACCCTCCGGACCCGGAGCCGGGGGCGTCGTCCCGGGGCGCGCAGCCGCCGAAGGAGAGCAAGGCGCCGGCCGCCGCGCCGGCCTGCAGGAAAGTGCGCCGATCCATCTCGGACATGGTTCCTTCCTTCCGGTCTCGAGGCTCCGCCGCGCCGCGGAAACGCCCGGCCCGGCTCCGCGATGGACGCATCATGGACGCCGCTTCGTCCAACGGTCAATGAGTCCGCCCGCCGCAGCCCCCCCTTCGGCCCCATTGACGCCCGCCCGCGTCCCGCTCCACCGTCCGAGGTCACCCATGCCCGAAGGAGATGAGGATGAGGGCCACCGTCACACGTCCCGGCGTCATACGGCCTCGTGCGCTGCGGTCCCGCCTCATGCGGATCGGCGTCCCACTTGTCGTGGTGTCCCTCGGCGCGGCCGAGGTGCGCGGACAGGCCGCCCCGGACTTCGCGTCCGTCCGTGACGAGATTCGGCGCGCGCTCGTGGCCTGGGACCAGCCATCCATGGCCGTCGCCGTCGCGCGGGGCGGGGAGGTCGTGTGGGAGGAGGGGTTCGGATGGGCGGACCGCGAGCGGCGGATCCCGGCCACGGAACACACGATGTATTCCCTCGCCTCGATCTCGAAGCCGATCACGGCCACCGGCCTCATGATCCTCGTGGAACGGGGCTTCGTCGACCTCGACGCGCCGGCCAACGACTACCTGGGCCCGGCGAAGATCGACGGGAGGGCCTGGGATGCGGCGCGCGCCACGGTGCGGCGCGTGGCGAGCCACACGGCGGGACTCCCCCTCCACTACCAGTTCTTCTATGAGGACGAACCGTACCGCCGCCCGCACATGGACGAGACGATCCGGCGCTACGCCAACCTCGTGACGGCGCCGGACGAACGCTGGAATTACTCGAACCTCGGCTACGGGATCCTCGATTACATCATCGAGCGCGTCTCGGGACAGTCGTACATGGATTTTATGCGGGACGAGGTGTTTCAGCCGCTGGGCCTCACCCGGACCTCGGTCGACATCGGCCCGGGGCTCGAGGAATTCACGGCGACGCGGTACGCGACGGACCAGAGTCCGATCCCGTTCTACGACTTCGACCACCCCGGCGGCTCCGCCGTGTTCAGCAGCGCGTACGACCTCGTCCGCTTCGGAATGTTCCACCTCGGCCACGACCTCGACCATCAGCGGAGGATCATCTCCGACGCGGCGATCGAGCGCATGCGGCAGCCGGGCGGGAGCAGCGGTCCCGCCGCCGCATACGGCATCGGCTGGTCGCTGCGGGAACTTCCGGGCGGCCTCCGGCTGCAGCGCCACGGCGGCGGGATGGGCGGCGTCCGCACGGAACTCGCGATCGCCCCGGAGGAGAACGCCGCCGTCGTCGTCCTCTCCAATTCCGCGACGCCCCTCACCGGCTACATCTCGAACCTCCTCTGGCATACGCTGTTCCCGGACGCCGTACCGAAGCCGACGCCGCCGGAGGTGCCGGACCCTCACCGGCTGGAACGCGAGGGGATCCTCGAGGAGGCCGGGGAGGGTGCCGCCCCGCTGATCGACTTCGCGCCCATGCCGGAGCTTGCCGGGGAGTGGGTCGGCGAGGTGGACACCCACCTCGGGCCGCACCGTCTGGCGCTCGCCATCGACGACGGGGGACGCGCCCACGTCCAACTCGGCGACGACCTGTGGACGCTGCTCAACAACGCCCGCTTCGACGGCGAGTACCTGCGGGGCGGCTTCAGGGGCGACATCGGCACCGAGGACGCGAACCGCACCGACTACGTGCTGTCCCTCGAACTCAGGCTCCGGGGCGACACGCTGAACGGCTCGGTGACGGCCATCACGCTCCCGAACGTGCGCCTGGGGAACGCGCTCACGCACTGGGCGGAACTGCACCGCCGATGAGGTCCCGGATCATGCTCTGGGCGGTCGCGCTGTTCGCGGTCGCGTGCGGGCCGCCGCAGGACGCGGCCGATGCGCCGCCGCCGACTCCCGCCCAAACCACGGCGGTTCAGACCGAAGCGGAAGCCGAGGCGGCGGCGCACCACGAGTATCTCGCGGCGAACTACGAGAAGTCCGAGTACATGGTCGCGATGCGGGACGGGATCGAACTGTACACGCTCGTCTACGAGCCGCGGGACCGCTCGCGCGAATATCCCATCCTCCTCTTCCGCACGCCGTATTCCATCGGCCCCTACGAGCCCGGCGAGTATCGGAACCCGCTCGGGCCGTCACGGGAGTTCGACCTTTCCGGCTACATTTTCGCCTTCCAGGACGTGCGCGGGCAGTTCCGGTCGGAAGGAGAGTTCGAGGTCATCCGCGCCCCCGCTCCGGAGCCGCGCGGTCCCACCGATACAGACGAGATCACGGACAACTGGGACGCGATCGAGTGGCTGCTCGCGAACGTCGAGAACCACAACGGACGCGTGGGCCAGTGGGGGATCTCCTATCCCGGCTGGCAGACGGTCATGGGAATGGTGGACGCGCACCCGGCACTCGTGGCGTCGTCGCCCCAGGCCTCGCCGTCCGACATGTTCATCGGCGACGACTGGCACCATAACGGGGCATTCCGGATCATGTACGCCTTCTCGTGGCTGTCCGGGAACGCCCGCCGCCGCGACGGTCCCACCGACACGCGCGGCGCCCGCTTCGACTACGGCACGACCTCCGGCTACGACTTCTTCCTCAACGCCGGGTCCGCCGCCACGGTGGACGAACTCTACTTCCACGGCGACGTGCCGGCGTGGCGCGACTTCATCGAGCACCCCAACTACGACGAGTTCTGGCAGCGGCAGAACGCCCTCCGCTACCTGGACGACGTCCGCCCCGCGACGCTCAACGTGGCGGGCTGGTTCGACACCGAGGACTTCTACGGCCCCATGTCGATCTACCGGACCGTCGAGGCGGAGAATCCCGGCCTCGAGAACACGCTCGTCGTCGGCCCCTGGCTGCACGGCGGCTGGCGGCGCATGGACGGCGACTTCCTCGGCTGCATCGCCTTCGACACGAAGACCTCGCTCCACTTCCAGCGCGAGTTCCAGTTCCCCTTCTTCGAGTATCACCTGAAGGACGAGGGCGCCTGGGACGCGACGGAGGCCCACGTCTTCCTGACGGGGACGAACGAATGGCGCGCCTACGACGCCTGGCCGCCGGCGGACGTCACCCCGGTGAGCCTGTACCTGGGTCCGAATGGCACGCTGGGCTTCGAACCGCCGACGCGGACCGCGGACTCGGGGGCCGAGGCGGCCGTGGACCTGCACGCCGACTCATACCTGAGCGACCCTGCCAATCCGGTGCCGTTTTCCGTCGAGGAGCGCACGACGCTCGGTCACCTGTGGAAGGTGGAGGACCAGCGCTTCGCCTCGGGGCGTCCCGACGTCCTCGTCTACGAGTCCGAACCGCTGGCCGAGGACCTCACGATCGCCGGCCCGATCGGAGCCGAGATTTTCGTCTCCACGACGGGGATGGACTCCGACTGGATCGTGAAGCTGATCGATGTCTATCCGGAGGACGCACCGCCGAGCGGGAACTGCGACGTACCGATGGGCGGCTACCAGATGCACCTGGCCGGCGAGATCATGCGCGGCCGCTTCCGGAACGACCTCGAGAACCCGGAGCCGATGGTGCCGGGTGAGGTGACGAGGATCGAAATCGACCTCCGCGACCGATTCCACACGTTCAAGGCCGGGCATCGGCTCATGGTCCACGTCCAGAGTTCGTGGTTCCCGGCGTACGACCGGAACCCGCAGACGTTCGTGGACACGTATCGCGCGTTGCCGGGGGACTACCAGGCCGCCACTCAGACGGTGTATCGGTCCGGCGATTATCCTTCACGCGTAATCCTCGGCGTCCTGCCGGAAGACCCCTGATTGAAACGCCCCCAGGAGGAACGGATGGCACGAATGACTCTGCGAACCACGACGACTCTGGCGTTTGTGCTCTCGGCCGCGATCGCTTGCGCGCCGGATGACGGGGGCGACCCTGAAGTTGGTGGCTCCGAAGCGGCCGGCGCCTTCCCGGCGACGCCACCGGACGGGCCGATGCCGGAGATCGGGCCGGCGCCGGCGGACTACACGCCGACGGCGGCGGGCGCTCCCTCGACCGACATCTGGCTGGGGACCCTCGTCCGCGAGGATGGCGCGCTGTCGATCGCCGACCTGGGACCGGCCACCGACCGCGACGCGTACGACAACCAGCCCAGCTTCCTCCTCGACGGGTCGGCGATCCTCCACACGGCGGCGCTGGACCGCCGGCAGACGGAGATCATGCGGCTCGCGGCGGCGCCCGGGGCCGAGCCCGGCGCCTCCGAGCGACTGACGACCACGGAGGAGGCGAGCGAGTTCTCGGCGCTGCAGATCCCGGGGCAGGACGCCTTATCCGCGATCCACGAGATCCGCGGGAAGCAATACCTGTGGCGTTATGACCTCTCCGGCGAATCGATCGGGCCGATCTTCGCGACCGCCGAACCCGTGGGGTACCACGCGTGGGCCAACGAACACGTCGTCGCGATGTTCATCCTCGGCAGCCCGCCCACCCTCCGGGTCGGGGACGCGCTGACGGGCGAGATCGACGTCGTGGCGGAGCGTCCGGGCCGGTCCATCCACCGGATTCCGGGGACGGAGGCGATCTCCTTCGTGCGGAAGGTCACGGACGAAGAGTGGTGGATCGAACGCTTCGACCCGGCCGCCGGAACCAGCGAGCGGATCACGCTTACGATCCCCGGTCGCGAGGACTACGCCTGGACGCCCGAGGGGGAGATCCTCATGGGTGACGACTCGCGCCTGTTCGCCTGGTCGGAGGGTTCGGACTGGACGGAGGTCGCCGACTTCTCGGACCTCGGCGTCGAGGGCATCTCCCGTCTCGCCGTGAGCCCCGACGGCTCCCGAATCGCGATCGTCGCCAACCGCCCGGCGGGCTGACGACAGTCACGAGCCGACGCCGGGTCGCCGGCGGGACTATCCGATATCGTCGTGGACGGCCACCTCGCGTGACAGAGTGCGGAGATAGTCGGCGATGGCCTCCTCGCTCATCGACTGGCGAGCCCGGCATTCGCTCGTCCACTTGAACCCCCGGTACGAGGACAAGCCGAGCGCACCACCCAGAACCAGCGACGCCCCTACCGCGTACGGACGGGCATCCTGGGCATCCTCGTCCTCGAAATCCGTCAGGGCGATATCGAGAGCGCTGACCCCGAACAGGACAGCCATGGTCCCATCCACGAAAGGCGCAAAGGCCGACGTTGTGCAGGTTCCGGTTGGTAACGGCCCATCGCCCAGCGGTGGCTTGCTCACAAAAAGAGTGGAACAACCGCTCAGGAGAAGCACGGAGCCGAGCACGAGACAAGTACGCCTCATCGAACCTCCATTGCCGGGATCGCGTCTTCGACAGGACTCGGGCAGATGTCCCGCTACGACTACTGAGACGACCCGTACACGGCAACGGTCACACGACTCCGGCGGTCCGTTGTGGAACTTTCGCCGGGGCGCCTACTCGAACAGCAGGCGGTCGAGTCCCTGCGTGAGGCCCACGCGCTCCGGCGCCAGGCTCGCGGCGAGCAGGGTGCCGCCCACGTAGGGTTCGGCGCTGGACCCCGCGTCGTGCCGGATCGAGAGCCGTTCTCCGGGAAGGCCGAAGATGGATTCCACGGAGATGACATAGCTCGGGAGCCGCAGCGAATGGACCTGCGCGCCCCCGATCGTGGCCCCGCGCGCCTCCCGTGAGCCCAGCGTGTCCTCGACCGGCCGGGCGTATTCGTTCGTCGCGACCGTCCCCAGGAACTCGGCCAGTTCCTGGGCGGTGCCGCTCGGCGCGTCGGGCTTTCCGGCCGACGCCATGTCGACGATCTCCCAGTGCGGTACGTGGCGCGCCGCGATCCCGGAGAAGTGCTTCAGCAGCGCGGCCGTGATGGAGAAGTTGCCCGCGGCGATCACTCCGACGCCCGCCGCGCGCGCCGCCTCGTCGATCTCCCCGTATTCCCGGCCCGTGAGCCCCGAGGTCCCGACCACCGCGGCGACCCCCGCTTCGATCGCGCACATGATGTTCGCGTAGACGGCGCTCGGGTGCGTGTAGTCGATGTAGACGTCGGCCGGCTCGCCGAGCGCCTCCGCCACGTCGGCGGACATCCGCACGCGGGAACCATCCGCCTCTCCCCGCACGTCCCCTACTGTCTGTCCCGCGGCCCGCCGCGCCACGGCGCCCGTCAGTTCGAACTCGTCCGATTCGAGGATGGCGGCCACGACGCTCTCGCCCGTCCACCCCGTCGCCCCTCCCACGCAGACCCGAATGCTCATCTTCGCTCCGTCCAATTGCGAGTCCATGGCCGCCGCATAGCGGCTCCACGGCGGTTGTCCCGACGTTCCCGCGGGAGCGCTGGGTTCCGGATGTGGTTGTGGCCGCTTCGTTTAGGGGTTCGACGGGCCCAGATTCCCGCCGATTGACTCCCGCTAATCGGGATCTCAGGTGCGAACCCTCCGCCGACTCTCCAGCGCCTTCCTGAGCTGTCCCTCATCGGCCCTCTGATAGCACCTGAGCACCGTTTGCGCGTTCTTCCAGCCTCCGAGTTCGCACAAGACCTTGAGCGGCAGGTCCATGAGGTCGGTTGCGAACTTGCGCCTGAGCGAGTGCCAACCACGACCCCGCTTGGGCTCCAGTCCGGCGGCCACCTCGGCCCGCTCCCACCAGATGCGCGCCATAGAGCGGCTTACGCTCACCGACGGGTCCCTCGACGCGGGGATCAGCGGGGCGTCCCCGATCCCCCGGCTCATCCGCCGTGCCTCTTCCAAGGCAGCCAGCGCCTCGGCGGTCAGCGGCGTGGTGTGTTCGTAGCCCGTCTTCTCGTGCCTCGCGCGCCACCGCACCACCCCGGCTTCGATGTCGATATCCGACCACCTGAGCTGGCGGATCGCGCCGATCCGGTGTCCGGTCTCGTGCGCGAGCACGAGCGCGACGCGGAACCGCCAGTTGACTCCTCGGGCCACGCCCAGCAGCGCCTGGTACTCGGCCTCGGAGAGAACGACCCGGGTGGGGTTCTTCTCCCTGGGCTTCCTGAGGCCCTTGAGCGGGTTCCTGTCCAGCAGCAGGTCGCCTCGCTCGTCCCTGGACCTTTCGGCCCAGTTGAGGACCGCGATCAGGAACGTGAGGTCCCATTCGATCGTCCGGTCGCCCACGGGCTTCCCGCTCGGTCCGATCCTGCCGGCCCGCCGCTCCCGAATGAACCGGTCCCAGTCGCGCTGCGATAGCGTGGCCGGGTCGCGGTCCCCGCCGAAGAACTGGAAGAACATCCTCGTCGCGACCTTGTCGCTCCGGCGGGCCCGTTCGCCCTTGGTGGGCGTCACCTCCTCACCGTAGATGTCAAAGAGCGTCCCCAGCGTGAGCGGCTCGGGTTCGGTTGTTACCCTGTTCCCGATCTCCGGGCCGACAAACCCGCCGGCGAACTGGTCCGCCTGCCTCTTCGCCCGTACCCATTCGCGGTGCCCCAGCGACCGGGTGAGCCTGCGCCCGTTCTCGCGCCACTCGATCTGGAGGATGCCGGTCTTTGGATCGGGGAAAACCCTAACCCGGTTCCGGCCCCATTCGCCGGCGCCGTAGCTCCGGCGGCTTCGTTTCGTGCGTGCCATCATTCGATTCCTCTCGTGATGGACTGCACGATCTGCGCGTTTGAAACTTCATGCCAACGGGCGTCGCCGCCAGCCGGAGGTATGGGGACGCATGGCATCCTCCCCGAAACCGGATCGGAAACACACCGTCTACCGGCTGCGTCCGAGCTTCACGGCCCTTTGGGCGGGATGCGGTGACCCTTGACGCGGTTTCGTGGCAGCCTCGCTGCCGATCAAGAGGCGCACATGTGAGGGGGGTCGTCTCGTCTCACGCAGCCTCGATCAGTCGGGCAAGCTCGTTGAAGAGTCGATCACAATGCCGACAGCGGTGGCGGACCGCGTCGGGATCGATTGCCTCCAATAGATCGCTTGCGTGTCGAATCTTGTGATAGACCCCCTTCGTCGTATGCGCGGTCGCCTCCCTCAAGCTCGCCGCAACTTGTCTCTTAGGTTCCGCCTCAAGATCAGTCCGTTGCGGCAAGCTGTTCGGTCGGAACCCTTGGCCGTAGTACGCTGCCAGGCACGCTGGGTCCGCGATGATCCAAGTCTCCATCGTCTGAACCATGAGATGCAGCCGGGACTCCGGCGTGCCACTCACATCCCACCTATCGCGTGCCCGCAAGTGTTGGCGCGGTCCATTCGCGACGGGTTGCTCGGAATCGACTAGGAGCAGGTTTACCGATTGGGGGTCGGTCTCAACAGCATTTCTAAAGCCACGATAAGCATCGTCGCGCGAACCGCAGGCGACAAGCTTCCATTTCAGACTCTTGTCCCTCGCCGCCTGTTTGAGTGTCGCGAGAAACGTGTCCATCCCTCGCCGAATGGCGTCCCGGCCTCGTGAGCGATCGCCGCCGCCTTCCATGTAGATGGCGATGCGCGTCATGGGTTCGCTCCGAGTTCGCCCATTCGCCACAAATCCCCAAGGAGATAGTCGTCAAGCCAAATCGCCAACTTCTCGGGGTCAAGGCGGTGAAGTTCCGTGCCTGCGCCGGGGCGTTCGCAGGCTACTACGGCATCGGGCTGGCCGCTGAGCGCTGACACCAAGGCGTCGGAGTGCGTGGTAACGATGAGTTGCGTTCGCTGTGACGCCTCCGCCAGCACATCCGCCAGCAGCGCCACCGAGTCGGGATGGAGACCGAGTTCGGGCTCCTCGATGCACAGCAACGGTGGTGGCGAGGCCGAATAGAGGGCGGCCAGCAGTGCCACGAATCGAAGCGTACCATCGGAGAGCCGCGTAGCTGGAATCGGAGTATCGAAGTCCGCTTCGTGCAGGTAAAACTGCACCGTGCCCCCTGATACGCGCGTGGATAACCGCCTGAAGCGAGGAAAGAACCGCTTGAGAAGATCGTTCACGCGGGCATCACCGGCGTGTTCGATCTGGTTCAGAACTAGAGCGAGATTGCTGCTGTCCGGCAGAAGTTGGTCCTCCGGAAGGTCGGCCGGCTGTGGCTGCCGAAGCGGCGTATGGCGGCCGAAGGTCCAGGAGCGGAACGTTCGGAACGCGCCAAAAGTTTGCCCGGTCTTCGTGACCTCGGGGTAGAGATCCGGATCTTTGCGTTGCGCGAGGACAGATTGGTCCGAAAGCAAGCTCTCGCGCTGGAGATAACGCTTACTTCCTTCGCCGTTCTCCGTGCGAACATTGATGGCAGGGGAGCCGCCTTGGAACCGATAAAAGAAGAACACATCGTCATGTCCTGCGGTCGGCTCCAGCTCCTCAATCGCTTCGTCGACCAGTTCCAGTCGATTGCGAGCGTGGGAAAAACTCAAGCGGTATCGCAACGGATGGCCCCACGGGGTCCCGTTACCGAGCACGGCCTCGATCTCGGCAGCCTTGGCCGCCGGCTGGCCTTTCCAAAGCCACGCCTCCGCGCCTCCTCCCCTTCTCACGACGGATGCCAAGTCGCTTGGTGTCGCCGAGAGCAGCGATAACGCCTCAAGGAGATTGGACTTGCCCGATCCGTTGGGGCCAATGAGGACGTTCAGCCTCTCTAGCCGAAAGGGATCCGATCCCGGCGCGAACGACAGCAATCCAGCAAGCCGGAGTTCACGTATCGCAAGATCCATCATGTCTCGGATCACCTTTCTTCGCTGTGCGATCACCGGTCCGTTGCGAACCGCGTCCGTGAGCTTGCGTTCGTGTTCCTCGACCCACTTCTGGACCGCGGCTTCATCATCGAGTGTGCCGCGACGCAGGGTGACGAGGGGCAGGAGCGCCGGCTTCGTTCCGTGCGTGCCATCATTCGATTCCTCTCGTGATGGACCGCACGATCTGCGCGAACGAAAGATCGCCGTGGAGAGGGTGATTCCGCCAGCCGCCTGCGCCGCCGGCGGAGGCCGATTTGGCCTTGGGACGGCTCTGGAACCCGGCGGACACCGCCGTTTCGGCGGTTGTTGACACCGCCCGAAACGGTCGCCTGACTCTACGTCACGGCGATTCCGACGACCCGGGATTCCACGCGTCGGCTCGCGCGCCGAGGGCGCGATCATGGCTCCCGGGGCAGCTGGCGTCACCGCCCCGGTTGGTGAGCGACGGGTCGCCGCTCGTTGGCCCGCAGTTTGCGGGTCTCCGGGGAGCGAGATGTGTTTTCGCTTCACGAAAACCTCTGGCCGGGGGACACCCCCCGAACCCCCGCAACGACATCTTCGCGCGCCGCAAGGAGGCCGCCCGATTTGGTCCGTCCCCGGAAGCCCGAGGCCGAACTTCGCAGCCGCACGATCGGCGTGCGCGTCAACACCGCGGAGGCCGCGGAGATCGCCGAGCGGGCCGGAGCGGCCCGCATGACGACGGGCGGCTACATGCGCCGCAGGGCGCTGGGGCAGCCGGTCCGCGAGGCGGTCGTTCTCCGTCTCGGCGCGGCGGAGCGGGTCGAACTCCACCGGATCGGCGTCAATCTAAACCAGATCGCCCGCGCCCTGAACTCCGGGGCTTCCGCTCCTTCCGGTACGCTGGAGGCGGTCGAGCGGGTGGGCGAGCTCGCGGCGGGTCTCCTGAGCGGGGAGGCGCTGGACCGGTGATCCCGAAGATCAACGGATTGGGACGCTCGTTCGCCGGGGTCGCGGCGTACTGCCTCCACGACGCGCCGGAGCCGGACGACCGCCGCCCGAGGACATCGGAGCGGGTCGGGTGGGCCGACACCCGGAACCTCGCGACGTTCCGGCCGGAGCGGGCCGCGCGGCTGATGGCCGCGACCGCCAGGGCGGCCCCCGACCTCAAGCGGCTGGCGGGCGGATCGCCGGGAGGCCGGAAGCTGGCGAAGCCGGTCCTGCACTACTCGCTCAGCTGGGCTCGGGACGAGACGCCCGGCAAGGGGGAGATGAGCCGGGCGGTGGACGAGAGTCTGGAGGCGCTGGGGCTGGAGGGCCACGAGGCGCTGATCGTCGCGCACGAGGACACGCGGCACCCGCATGTCCACGTGATCGCCAACCGCGTCGATCCTGAGACCGGGAAGGCGGCGAAGCTGGGCAACAGCAAGCTCCGACTGTCGCGCTGGGCCGAAGGCTACGAGCGGGAACAGGGCCGAATCCGGGTCGAGAGGCGGGTCAAGAACAACGAGCGGCGGCGGGCGGGCCAAGAGGTGCTTCGCCCCATATGGGACCGGCCGCTTCACTGGGCGCGCTTTCGGAGGGAGGGAATGCTGCCCGTAAGGGCGAGGCGGTCGAGGGGGCCGGCCGACGAGGAGCGGGTCGACATGGAGGCTTGGCGGCGTGCCGAGGCGCAGGCTTGGGAGAAGGTCGAGGACGGGCGCTGGCTGGGGTTCTGGCGGCTCGAGAGCCGGGCGCGGAGGGAGTGGGCCGACCTGCACAAGCGGCAGGAGGAGATGCGGCTGAGGCTCGACCGGGAGAGCCGCACCCTGCGCGGTCGGCTCCGGATTTGGCGGATCGAGCGCTCGTTGCGGGAGCTGGTCGGGGCGGTCCGGGGCCGGGAGGACCTGGTCGAGGGATGGCGCGAGGACTTGGACCGATACCACAAGGGCGAGCGGGCCGCGCTGGGCAAGGCACACGGCGAGAGCGCACGGGAGATCGAGCGTAAGGTGCGAGAGAACTACCGAAGGGGGCTGCGGGACGCGGAGCGGTGGGCGCGGGAGACCAAGGAGCGCGAAGGGACGTGGGGGCGGGCCCGCAGCCCGAGCATCACCCGCATTGTGCCGCATCCGTCCTGGCCCCGAGGCCCGGACCGGGGCGGGAGAGCGGTCGAGCGGTAACCCCCGGATGTTGGCGTCACCACGCAACCTGTGCTTGACACGCCAGTGCGTCGGCGACTCATGTTGGAGGTAGTCCGGCCCGCCGTCCCCTTGCGGAGGCGAGCGTTGACCCTGACGGAGGAATGGAACGTGGACCACGAAACGAGGATCCTCATAGGTATGATCGTGGTTTTCACCGCGGGCGCGGCCGTGACGGTGGCGCTCAATCAGCCGCCGGTGATCACGGCGGTTTGCGTGTGTCTGGTTGTCACGGCCTGTCTTTATCGCTTCCTGGGTGGCGTCGAGGGCAGCCGCTTCGTCGTCGCGTCGTTCCGGGCCGGGGGGAGCGTCGCCGTGTTCGCGGCTGGGATGTGGTACATCAACGGCCAGCTTGTCGCCCGTAATCCACCGATACAGCCGGCGCTCGGGGAGTGGATCGCGATCGACCGGAGCGGTGTTCCGGTGGACCTCAGAATCGGCGGTGAGCCGGGGCGAAGCCCGGACCCGTCGATGTTCCTGCGGGATGCGGTGTGGGGGATACGACACGACGCCGGCACGGTTCGAGTCACGGCGGGAGGGCGCGATTTGGCAAGGATCGGTTTCCCGTCCTTCGGCTCGCTGGGGTTCTTTGACGGGATCGGAATGTTGGAGGGGCGAGGGCTGCGGTATACTGACGACCTACAAACAGGCATGGAGGCCGAACTGTATCCTCCGTACCCGTACCGGATTCGCGCTGACAATTTCGGCGACAGCTACAACGCCTTCTCCGTCCTGAGCGCCGATGGCGCTGCCGTCGTCAACGAGGGCTCGCTTCGGAGCAAGAGCTTCCAAGTCTTCGAGCATGAGGGCGACCACTTCCTCGTCTTCGTGTCCCGGGCGGTCCACAACGAGCCGGACAGCCCACCGCAAGCGGCTTTCGGGTTCGCGCAGGTGTATCTGACGCTGGACGGAGCGGGCCTGTGGACATCGAACTCCAGAGGTGACGGGCCAAGGTGAGCGTCGCAGGCACACCCCTACCTCGAAAGGACGGTGGGAAGATGAACACGAACGAGTACTTCTCCGGCAATTCGGTCGCACCATCTACCGCCCGGGCCCTCTTGAGAGGATCCGCCTTTCGTCGCTTCGCCGTGATCGTTTTGGTTCTGCTTACCGGGGCTTGCTACAACTATCGATCGACCGCAGCTCAACCCTCCGGTCCGGAGGCTGTGGGCGGCAGCCGTGGCGCTGCGACGGATCCGCAACGCGAGGTGGTGTGGGCAAAGTGGTGGGGGATCGTGCAGGAATCGCCACAGATAGACAACTGCAACGGACAGCCCCTTCACGAGGTGACGGTGCGGCGAAACTTCGTTCACGCGTTGGTTACCGTGATCTCGCTCGGGAGCTTCTCGCCCGCTGTAGTCGAATGGACGTGCGCCAAACCCGGAGGTTCAGGTGTGATCCCCGGAGGAAACGACCGGATGCATACGCTTGACGCAGGCTCGCCGTGGTTGGAGCCCTCGTCATGAGAGCGCCCCGCGCCCACGACACCGGTCTAAACAAGTTCCGGAACTGGCACGGTAACGTTAGCCAGGAAGTCCGACGGATCGTTGATGTCTGGAACGCCCAGCCTGATCGTCACACGCTGCCGGGGTACAATCGCACGACGCGGACGCTTCAATTGCTGATCGGCGAGTCCGTCGACGCGGGCGAAGAGATCCGAGCCCTCGGCGGTGCGTGGTCGTTTTCGCCTGTTGCCGCGACCAATGGCACGTTGCTTAACACCAAACCGCTCAACTACAAGTTCTCGATCCCTGAGAGCGCGGTGATGGCCGGCTATGAGGGGAAGCGGGACAACCTCTACTTCGTGCAGGCGGGCAACTCGATCGCCGAACTTAACTGGTATCTGTTTGACCGGGGGAAGTCACTCCCGACCAGTGGGGCCAGCAACGGTCAGACGATCGCGGGGGCGCTCTCGACCGGCACGCACGGATCGGCCATCGATTTTGGTGCGATCCCCGAGTTCGTGAAGGCGATCCACCTCGTCGTGAGTCCAGCGCGACACGTGTGGCTGGAGCCGGCTTCGAACCCTGTGGTGCGCAACAGCCGACTCCCGAACCGACTCGAAGCGGAGGTGATCCGCGACGACGACCTCTTCCACGCCGCGCTGGTGAGCTTCGGGAGTTGCGGCATCATTCACGGCGTTGTCATCCAGGCCGACGACCGGTTTTTTCTGAATATGTTCCGCACGAAGCTCAAGCGAACGCCCGGTCTTCGGCGGTTCATGGAGGATCTCGATTTCACCGCCTTCAAAGCGCCGGGGGCCGAGCCGGGCGTTCGGCCCCATCACCTGAGCGCGGTCATCAACCCGTTCGACCCCGATCAGGTATACATGACGGCGATGTATCGCCACCGAACGATGCCACCGGGCTCCCGTCTCCCGGATCCGCCGTCCGGAGTCACGCCGGGTGACGACGCGCTCGGCTTGATCGCCGTCCTTACGGATCGCTTCGATGTCGCACCCTTCCTCATGCGGCGCATCCTCGACTCGGAGCTGCACAACATCGAGAACGTGGCGGGCACTCCCGGTCAGATCTTCCGCGACACGACGACGCGAGGGCGCGCCGCCTCAAGCGCAGTCGGGATTCCCCTGTCAGAGGTCAATAAGGTGATCGATCTGTTTCTCGAAACCCACGGAGCCACCGAGGCGCCGGCGCTCATCGGGATCCGATATGTCAAATCCACCCTCGCGACTCTTGGATTCACCAGCTTCGACGACCGCACAGCAATCGTGGAGATTGATGGACCCGATAGCGAGCGCGTGCGCGACATGCACAAACAAGCATGGAATGCCCTGAGATCGAAGGAGATCCCGCACAGGTTCCACTGGGGAAAACAGCACGAGCTCACCGCCGATCAATTCCGGATCGCTTACGGCGACGCCCGTGTGGAATCCTGGATCTCGTCCCGGCAGGAGCTGCTTGAAAGCGAGGGGCGCAACGCATTCCTAAACGACACAGTTCGGCACATTTTGGTGTAACGCAGGCCACGGAAGGGCCGTGTCCTCCCATCCGGCCCCTGACGGAGGCTAGTCCGTACCGGAGACTGACATCCCTGAAGCAGAATAGACATGCGAATCATGGCGGCCTCTTCTCCCCGTAGCGGCGGCTCACGGCCGGCGTGGCTCGGCCGTTTGGGTGTTCTGGCCTTCGCCGCGACGCTGTCCTGCGGGGACGGCTCCACCGAGCCGGCCCGCCCACCTCCCCGGCCTGATCCACCCCGAGCGACCACACTCACGGTGACGCCCGCGACCGCCTCGCTGGTAGCGTTTGGGGACACGCTGCGGCTCACCGCCGCGGTGCTGGACCAGAACGGCCGGCCGATGGCGGGCGCGGCGGTCGCATGGTCGAGCGGGAACGGGGCGGTCGCGACGGTGGACGCGTCGGGGCTGGTCACCGGAGTGGCGGCCGGGGAGGTCGAGATCACCGCCACGTCGTCCGGGGTGACTGGGAGCGCGGCGCTCACGGTCGTGGATCCGGCCCCGACGACCGTCGCGGTCGCCCCCGACACGGCGGCGCTGACCGCGCTGGGACAGACCGCGCAACTTTCAGCGGAGGTGCGCGATCAGGCCGGTCGTGCAATGGACGGCGTGCCGGTCTCCTGGTCGAGCGCGGACACGGTCGTCGCGGCGGTGGATTCGGTCGGATTGGTGACGGCGGTGGGCGGAGGGACGACGACGGTCGCCGCGACGGCTGGCGACGCATCGGGCGAAGCGGCGGTGACGGTGATGCAGTCGGCGAGCTCGGTGGCGGTTACGCCGTCCGCGGCCACGGTCGGGCCCGGCGACACGCTGCGGCTGGTGGCGGAAGCGTTCGACGAGAACGGGCATGCGGTTGCCGGTGCAGTGTTCGACTGGATGTCGAGCGACGGTTCCGTGGCGACGGTGACGGACTGGGGGCTTGTGCGCGGCGTCTCGGAGGGCACGGCCACGATCAACGCGACCTCGGGCGATGCCTTGGGAACCGCCGAAGTCACCGTGGAGAACCCCGACCGGGCGGCACTAGTGGCGCTCTACGACGCGACGGGGGGCGAGGGCTGGACGCACGACGACAACTGGCTGACCGGGCGGCCGCTCGACACGTGGTACGGCGTGGGCGTGGATGCGGAGGGGCGGGTGACGGACCTCCGCCTCGACTTCAACGGGCTCCGGGGACCGTTGCCCCCGGAACTCGGCGATCTCGACCGGCTCCAGTCGCTCGTGCTGTCGCTAAACGAACTTACCGGGGCCGTCCCACCGGAACTGGGCCGGCTGCCGATCGTTGTGCACCTGGATCTTAGCAACAATCGCTTCGAGGGTGAAATCCCGCCGCTGATCGGCGACTTCGGCTATCTGGACGTGCTGGATCTCGCCCGCAACGAATTCGAGGGGCCGATCCCGGTCGCGCTGGGCAAACTCGGCGCGCTGCGGTGGCTGGACCTGAGCGACAACCATCTGACGGGACCGGTCCCGTCCGAACTCGGCGGCTTGGTCAACCTTTGGCATCTTAGTCTGAGTTGGAACAAGTTGGAAGGTGCGATCCCGCAGAGCTTTCTGCAACTCGACAATCTTCAGCACTTCTACAATCGTGAGAACGAAGGTCTTTGCGTGCCCGGCACTTCCGCATTTGTCGCATGGCTGGAGGGCATCGAAAACCAGGATGGGTCGGGCACTCTCTGCAACGAGTCCGATTGGAGGGTGCTGGAGTCATTGTTCGAGCGAGCGGGCGGTTCCGGCTGGACGAATGCCGATCGGTGGGTCAGCGGCCCGGCCTTGGACGAGTGGCACGGGGTCCGGGCCGATTCGCTCGGTCGGGTGATGATACTCGACCTGACCGGCAACGGGCTGGCTGGGCAGCTGCCACTAACTCTGGGCAACTTGGCCCACATGACTGAACTGCGGATCTCCGACAACCCCGACCTTTCTGGGCGGCTACCGCTGTCCCTAGCTGGCCTTTCGCTCACAACGCTTCACTACGCGGCAACGGGTCTCTGTTCCCCGGCGGGGACATCCTTCCGCGACTGGCTGAACACCGTTTCCTCCCACGAAGGCACGGGCACGGAGTGCGGGTTGTTATCCGACCGTGAAGTCCTCGAGGCATTGTACGAGGCGACCGGCGGACCGGACTGGGCCAATAGGCGAAACTGGCTATCGGACGCACCGCTCGGAGAATGGCACGGCGTCGAAGTTGACGGCCAAGACAGGGTTGTCTACGTGAGCCTCTCTGCGAACGGCTTGAGAGGTCGGATCCCGGCGGAACTGGGCGAACTCGCCAGTCTGGAGACGCTGGATCTCTACCGGAACGGCCTGACGGGTCCGATCCCTCCGACAGTCGCCGACCTCGCGGAACTTCACACGCTGGATCTCGGGGAGAACGACCTGACGGGGGCCATTCCCCCCGAACTCGGCAGCCTCGCCAATCTGCGGTGGTTGTGGCTCAACGAAAACGGCTTGACGGGACGCATTCCGTCGGAGCTCGGCAACCTCGCCGACCTTCGGATTCTGGACCTTGGCGCGAACAGCCTTACGGGCGTCATTCCGCCCGAACTGGCCGAGCTCGCCAGTTTGCTCTCGCTGGATTTCTCTCGGAACGGCCTGTCGGGTCCGGTGCCGCCTGAACTAGGCAACCTCGCGAACCTCCGGTATCTGACCCTCGCGGCGAATCGTCTGACGGATTCCATCCCGTCCCGCCTCGGCGAGCTCGGCAACCTTATGGGTTTGTACCTCGGCGACAATGACCTGACGGGCCCTGTGCCCGCAACGTTCGGCGGCCTGACGGACCTTCGGGATCTTGCCGTGCAGACCAATGCCGGAATGGTCGGACCCCTTCCGGCCAGCCTGACGAACCTCGCGACCCTCGAGACGTTGCAGACCGGAGGCACCGATCTGTGCGCCCCGCCCGACGCGGACTTCCGTCAATGGCTGGAAGGTGTGCCGAATCGGCGGGTAGCTCTCTGCGATGGCGAACCTGGGGTGGCGTACCTCGTCCAAGCCGTCCAGTCGCGGGAGTTCCCCGTGCCGCTGATCGCCGGCGAGGAGGCGCTTCTGCGCGTATTCCCGACGGCCAACCAGGCCAGCGGCGAGGGCATTCCGGCAGTGCGCGCCCGCTTCTTCGTCGATGGTGAGGAGACGCATGTGGAGAGCATCCCCAGCAAGTCCGATCCGATCCCGACCGGAATCGACGAAAGCAGTCTCTCGGCGTCGGTGAACGCGGTGATCCCCGCGACGGTGATTCGCCCGGGGCTCGAGATGGTGATCGACGTGGATCCGGAAGGGACGGTCGATCCAGATTTGGGTGTCGCGAAACGCATTCCCGATACGGGCCGCCTAGCTGTAGATGTCCGCGATATGCCCCTTTTCGACGTGACGGTGATTCCGTTTCTGTGGACCGAAGAACCGGATTCGTCAATCATCGAAATCGCAGCCGACCTTGAGGCGGACCCGGAGGGCCACGAGTCGCTCGCGCCGACCCGCAGGTTGCTCCCCGTGGGCGGGCTGGCAGTGAGGGCGCACGAGCCCGTGTGGACCTCGAGCAACCACGCGTACGAACTCTTCGCGCAGACTTCCGTGATCCAGGTCATGGAGGGCGGGACCGGATACTACTGGGGCACATTGTCAGGTGGTTGGAACGGCCCCGCTATTGGGGGGAATCATCAAATTGTTTCGCCCGCTGATCCGCGCTACGCCTACGTTATCGCGCACGAATTCGGTCACGCGATGAGCCTGCCGCACGCGCCGTGCGGCGGGGCGGGCAACCCGGACCCCGCGTATCCCACGCCCGACGGCACCATCGGGGTCTGGGGGTACGACTTCGCGACAGGCCGATTGGTGCCGCCCACCGCCGAAGACATCATGGGCTACTGCGACAACGAAGGGATTGCGGACTATTTCTTCGCCAAGGCGCTCCACTTCCGTCTCGCCAACAACGGCGCGGCGGCGATGGGCGCGCGCCCGTCCCGTGCGCTCCTGCTGTGGGGCGGCAGCAACACCGATGGCGAACCTCACCTGAGCCCCGCGTTCGTCGTGGACGCCCCGCCGGCACTGCCGGACTCCGCCGGCGAATACACGATCACCGGACACTCCGCCGCGGGCGTCCAACTCTTCTCGCTGAGCTTCGCAATGCCCGAGACGGCAGACGGCGATGGGAGTTCCGGCTTCGTTTTCGCGCTCCCGGTCCGGCCCGGTTGGGCTGGGGACCTTGCCTCGATCAGGCTCGCCGGCCCCGGCGGCTCGTTCACCCTGGACGGCGACAGTGATCTGCCCATGACGATCCTCCGCGATGTCCGGACCGGACGAATCCGGGGCTTCCTGCGAGAAGAGCCTGCCGCCGCCATGGCCGCGGCGGCGAGTGCCGACGGGCAACCGGGCGTCGAGACGCTATTCAGTCGCGGAATCCCGTCCGCCGCCGCTTGGCGCCGGTAAGTCCTCCGAGCGGGAACCGGCGTGTCTTTCGGCGCCCTAGGAGAACGTCCGGGGTCGGGGGGGACTCCCGCCAATCCATTCCGGTCTTCCCGTTCTCGCGGTACTGTATGTAGTTGGGCGATTTCCTGCCGTGATTCGACCCCTTGGCAATCCGCCGACGCCACGTTGGACGTGGCGGGCCGGCAGGGGGATGCTCCGCCTCCCTGCTACCGCCGGGGTTTCCTTCGCCGCATTGGTGCGGCGTAGGACGAGGACCGCCGCCGGGACCTCGTCGCCGGTCGCCCCGCCGACGGTCCGGCAGCGGTCGGCGAACGGACGACCGGGCATCGCGGCGAACGCGTCGTCCGCGATCATCGCGAGGCTTTTCTTGGGGTCGCAGGGGTGGAGCCCTCGCCAGCCGCGGGGTGTTCAGCACACGACTCGGGGAATCGTGGACCGCCTTGGCCTCCATACGCGAGTTGCAGTCCACGACCGGATGATCCGGCTTCTTGGTGTGAGGGTGAGGTCGGCTTCCGGGACCATCGGTGAGGAGGTGGGATCGGCGCGGGAGTCCCGCCATTCAGGTCCGTTTCTCCCGCTATCGCGGCACGGTCCAGCAAGGTCCAGTGCAACAGCAGGAAACGCAGATCGTGCAGCCCTGTAATCAGTTAGCCGATTTCCTGTCGGGATTCAGGCCCTTACCATTCCGCCGTTCCCGCGGGAACGTAACCTGCGAGGATGGTATGTTGCCGGTCCACGAACCCCGGCCCGAGGAAAACGACCATGAGCATGGATCGGAGAGACTTCGTTCGAACTTCCGCCGCCGGCCTGGCCGCGGCCGCCACGCCCGGCGCCCTGGCCGCCGATCGTCGCACGTCGCGAGCCTCCGATCGTCCGGGGGCTCCCGCTGTTCGCCGCTCACGGGACGCCCGGCCCATCGTCGTCTCCGACCTCAGCGGGATCCGCTTCAACAACGGCGGACCCGAAAGCTCGGTGGAACGCGCCTTCCGCGGCATCGTCGAGGGCGAGGACGTGCTCGACGCCCTCATGGCGGGCGTGAACATCCCGGAGAACGACCCGACGGAGATGGGGATCGGCTACGGCGGGCTGCCCAACGCGGACGGCGTCGTCCAGCTCGATGCCTGCTGCATGCACGGACCCCGGCGCTGGGCCGGCGGCGTCGCGGCGCTGGAGGGCGTCCGCACGCCGTCGCTCGTCGCGAAGGCGGTGGCCGAACTCACCGACCACCACCTGCTGGTCGGGGCCGGCGCGCAGGCGTTCGCCCGCCAGCTCGGGTTCGAGATCGAGGACGACCTCAACACGGAGGCATCGCGCGCCCTGTGGCTCGAATGGCGCCGGCGAATCGACCCCGGCCACTGGCTCGACCCCCGCAAGCGGCTCGAAGCCGGGCTCTCGATGGTCGACGACGGCCTGATCCCCGCCCATTCCTTCTGGGGGACGACGAACTGCAACGCGGTGAACGCGGACGGGGACATCTGCGGCGTCACCACGACGAGCGGCCTCTCGTGGAAGATCCCCGGCCGCACCGGAGACTCCCCGATCCTCGGCGCCGGCCTGTACGTGGACAACGATGTGGGCGCTGTCGGCTCGACGGGCCGGGGCGAGGCGAACCTCTACAACCTCTCGTCCTTCCTCGCCGTCGAGTTCATGCGCCAGGGGATGAGCCCGCTCGACGCGGGCATGGCCACGCTGGAGCGGATCCAGTCGAACACCGTCGAGTCGAGACTCCTCAACGCGCGCGGCCTGCCGAGCTTCGATGTCCGCTTCTTCCTGCTCAACAAGCAGGGGGAGACGGCCGGCGTCGCCCTGTACGGTTCCGCGGAAACGCACTACGCCGTCTGCACCGAAAACGGCGCCGAGGAGCGCCCGTTCGAGGGCTTGCTGGAGGGTTCGCCCCGCGACGCTTAACGGCGCCCCGAGGGTGGTTCGCGCCGCACTCGGGACTCAGCGGTTGTAGGCGGGCGTCGGTCCGCGCAGCCGCGCCCACACGCCGTCGCAGGCGGCCAGCACGTCGCCGTCGAGCGACGGTGTGTCGAAGGCGCCGAGGTTCTCCTCGAGGTGCTCGATGCGGGAGGCGCCGACGATGATGCAGTCCGCGCCCTCCTGCGCCCGTAGCCACCCCAGCGCGAGCTGCACCGGCGTCAGGTTCGCCTCCCCGGCGATGGTCTCGACCTCGGCCACGGCGCGGAAGTACTCGTCGTGCCAGAAGCGGTCCAGGTACATGCGGTTGCCATCGAAGCGCGTCCCCGGCAGCGGCGCTTCCGGCCGCTGCTTCCCGGTCAGCAGTCCTCCGGCGAGCGGATTGTAGACGACGTTCGAGATCCCGCAGCGATCCGTGAAGGCGAGGTACTCCTGCTCGATCCCGCGCGCCGCGAGATTGTACATGGGCTGCGCGATCCACGGCTTCGCCCACCCCTCGCGCTCGCAGATGGAGAGCATCTCGCACATCTGCCACGCGCTGTAGTTGGACGTCGCCGGATAGTGGATGAGTCCCTCGACGCGAAGCTCCTCCAGCGTGGCGAGACTCTCCTCTATGGGCGTCTCATAGTCCGGCAGATGCAGATAATAGATGTCGAGATAGTCCGTCCGGAGCCGCCGCAGCGAATCCTCGATTCCGCGGCGGATCGCGTCGCGCGAAAGGCCTCGGTACTCGACGGGGTCCCCCATGGGGTTGCAGACCTTGCTCGCAAGGATGATCGCCGTGCGCCGGTCCCCGAGGACCTCTCCCAGGATCTCCTCCGACAGGCCCTGGTTGTAGACGTTTGCGGTGTCGAAGAAGTCGATGCCGCGCTCGAAGCACATGTCCACCATCGCCGCGGCCGTATCGACATCGGTCTGCGACCCGAACGTCATCGTGCCCATGCAGGCGCGGGACACTTCGAGGTCGGTATGGGCGAGTTTTCGTCTCTCCACGATCTTTCGTATCCTTCCGTAAGGAGCCAGTCGTCCGCGAACGCCCTCCCACCCGGGGGCACCGGGCGGCGCCGGCAACGTAGCAGAACCTCAGCGCGGGATGGAACCGATGACGACGGGCCCGGTCCGGACGCGAACGCTGGAGGAACTCGCCGCGGACGCGGCGGCCCGCTACGCGGCGGCGAATCCCCTGAGCCAGGCGAGCTTCGAGCGCTCGACGAACTACCTGCCGGGGGCGGATACGCGAACGGTCAACCACTACGACCCCTTCCCCGTCACCATCGTCCGCGGCGAAGGGTCGCGGCTCCACGACCTCGACGGGCACGTCTACGTCGATTTCCTCAACGACTATACCGCCGGGCTCTACGGCCACTCGAACCCCGCCATCCAGGCCGCGATCGTGGAGGCGGCGGGGAGGGGACTGACCCTGGGCGGGCCGAGCCCGAAGCAGCAGGAGTTCGCCGAACTCATCTGCCGCCGCTTTCCGTCCGTCGAGCGTCTGCGCTTCACGAACTCGGGGACGGAGGCGAACCTCATGGCCGTCAGCCTGGCGCGGGCGGTGACGTATCGTGAGGGCGTGCTCGTGTTCGACGGCGCGTATCACGGCGGGCCCCTGAATTTCACGGGCCCGGACCGTCGTCTCAACGTGCCTTTCCCGTGGACGGTCGCGGACTACAACGACGCCGAATCGGCGCGATCCCTCATCGCGGAACGCGCGACCGAACTCGCCTGCGTGCTCGTCGAGCCGATGCTCGCGGGCGGCGGCTGCATCCCCGGGACACGGGTCTTCCTGAACGCGCTCCGGGATGCGACCAGCCGGGCGGGCGTCCTGCTGATCTTCGACGAGGTCCAGACTTCGCGGCTCGCGCCGGGCGGCCTGCAGGAGGCGCTCGACATCCACGCCGACCTCACGACCTTCGGAAAGTACCTCGGGGGCGGCGCCTCCTTCGGCGCCTTCGGGGGACGCGCCGATCTCATGGACCGCTTCGATCCCCGCCGGGAGCATCACCTCAGCCACCCCGGCACGCACAACAACAACTCGCTGACCATGGCGGCGGGCCTCGCGGGGCTGCGCGACGTGTTCACGCCCGACGCGGTGCGCCGGCTGACGGTGCGGGGAGACGCGCTGCGGGCCGCCCTCAACGGGGTCGCGGCGGCGAGGGACGCGCCCGTGCAGGTGACGGGCCGCGGTTCGATCATGACGGTCCACTTCCAGCGCACGCCGATCCGCCGCCGCGCCGACGTCGCCCACACGCCGATGGCGGCCCGCGACCTCTTCCAACTCGAGATGCTGCTGGCGGGGTTCTACGTTGCCCGCCGGGGGTTCGTCACGGTCTCGCTCGCGCATGATGATGAGGACTGCGACGCGCTGGTCGCGGAATTCGACGCCTTCCTCGGAAGACACGCCGTGGCGATCGACGCCGCGCTCGGCTGACGGGCTTCGCACGGTGGTCTGCCGGCTGATGGCCCGGACGGGATCGAAGGCGACGTCGGTACGAGCAACGGCCGTCGCGGCGCTGGTATCGGTGGCCACGGCCGGTGCGGCCGCGGGCCAGGAGACGGCGGAGTGCGGGGAGCGGGCGTCGCTTCACGTCCTCGTCACGGAGGAGTCCGGGGCGCTCAACCTTCCCGGAGCCACGGTCGTCCTCCGCTGGACCGGCGACCAGGTGCTCAGGCCCGTGCGCGACCCCGCCGGGCCGGACGGGCGCTTCTCGATGTGCGTTCCCGCCGCCGCGCGGGCGGCGACGATATGGGCGGAGTTCGGAGATGATTCCAGCGAGGAGGCGATGGTCGCCTTCGAACCCGGCACGCCGGTCGAAGTCCACCTGCGCGTCCTGTTCGGAGACACCGAGCCGGGAAGGGTCGTGGGCCGCGTGCTCGATGCGTCCACGGAGGAGCCCGTGGCCACGGCCACGGTGTCGCTGGTCGGGCGGCCGGCCGAGGTCCAGAGCGACCGCCAGGGCCGCTTCGCCCTCACCGGTGTGCCCGGCGGGGAGCACCTGCTGGAGGTCGAGAGGATCGGCTACGCTTCCCTCCGCTATCAGGTGACGGTGGTCCGCGGGCTGAGCACGGAACTCCAGGTCGGCCTTGTGCCCGCACCGGTGGAAATGGAACCGCTCGTGGTGACCGCGACGCGACCGCGACGGCTGGAAATCAACGGATTCTACGACCGCAAGTACTTCGGCGAACTGGTCGGCGGGGGCACGTACTTCACGCTCGAGGACATCGACCGGCGGCGCCCGCTCCGCGTCTCGCACATGCTCGCCGACGCGCCCGGCATCCGCCTTCGCTGCCCCGGCTCCGGGTTCCGCGACTGCTGGGTCGAGAGCCGGAGGGCGTCCGGAGGATTCACGCCCGGCGGCTGTGAACTCAGCGCGTATCTCGATGGTTCTCCGATTCCGGTCCGGGAGCTGGACACGCTCGTGTTGCCGGTCGAGGTCGCCGGCATCGAGGTGTACCAGGGGGCCGGCGAGCTGCCGCCGGAGTTCGGCGGATACGACGCGCGCTGCGGGGCCGTGGTGATCTGGACGAAGTAGCCCGGGGTCGGGCCCTACAGTCCTCTACCTCACGCGCACATGCTTCTCGAGCATGCGGCGGCGCACGACGCCGCCGTAGACGTTGCCCTCCGAATCCACGCCCACGGCTTCGGCCCCGCTGTGCTCGATCGTCGTGGACTCGATGTCCTCGATGAAGTACGAGACCGACCCGTCCCGCGCGCTCCCGACCCGGATCCCCTTCTTCCAGCCGGGGTTGTTCGGCCCCCAGCTCTCGGAATCCGCGACGTAGATGGTGTCGTCCTCGTCGATGAAGATCCCGCTGGGACGGCTGAACTGCTTCCATTCCTCCAGGAACGTTCCGTCTTCGAGGAAGATCTGGATGCGGTTGTTCGCGCGGTCCCCGATGAAGATCCGTCCCTGCGAATCCCGGGCGATGGCGTGCGGCGTGCTGAACTGGCCGGGCCCCGAGCCCGGTCCTCCCCATGCATCCAGGAAATCCCCCTCGGGATTGAAGCGCACGACGCGATCGTTGCCTTCGCCGTGACCCTCGATGACGAGGAAGTCGCCGCCGGGAAGGACGAGGACGTCCGTCGGCTGGTTGAATACGTCGGGACCGAGACCCGCGACGCCGGCCTGGCCGAGCGTGAGCAGGAGTTCGCCATCGGAGCTGAACTTGAACACCTGGTGCCCGAGTTCGCCGTTTCCGCGGGCGTCCGTCGCCCAGACGTTTCCCTCATGGTCGACGTGGAACCCGTGCGGATAGTTGAACAGTCCCGCCCCCCAGGAAGCGAGCGCCCGTCCGGACATGTCGTACTTGACGATCGGGTCCTCGGGCCGGTCGGCGCAGCTGTTCTCGAAGCAGCGATGCATAACGTAGAGATGGCCGTCGGGTCCCTGCTCGACGCCCGTGACCTGCCCCCACTGCACCGCGCCCGGGGGCAGTTCCGCCCAGGGTTCCAGGCGCTCGTAGGGGTTGGGCAGGTCGTTGACGGGCTCCGGCTCCGGCGCCGCACCGTCCGCGTTCGCGGCGCCGCCGCCGTCGCCGGAGCCCCCGCACGCCGCGACCGCGATGAGACAGAAGAGGATGCCGAGTCGTGTGGTTCGCCGTGTCATGTGTCGTCTCCCTCATCGGTTGCGGGCTTTTCGGCCGTGGCGGACGTCCCGGCCGAAGCGGGCCGGCCGCCGGTTCGGATCACCCCCTCCTGGGCGACCGACGCCACGAGCGCCCCTTCCCGCGTGAAGAAGCTACCGCGCGTAAATGCCCGCGCGCCGCTCGCGACGGTGCTCTCGGTCACGTACAGGAGCCACTCGTCGACCCGGAAGGGGCGGTGGAACCAGATCGCGTGGTCGAGCGAGGCGCCCATCAAGTCGCGGTCGAAGAAGGTGCGCCCGTGCGGAACGAGAGCCGCTCGCAGGAGCCCGTAGTCCGAGGCATAGGCGAGTACGGCCTGGTGGTCGAGCGGGTCATCGCCCAGCTCTCCCACCGTGCGAATCCAGGCGCGTCGGACGGGCCGGTCGGGCTTCGGCCGAAACGGGTCCAGCGGGGCAACGGGGCGGCGGTCGAGCGGCCGGTCCTGCGTGAGCAGGGAGCGGAGCGGCTCGGGGACGCGGTCGGCCTGCCGCCGTATGATGTCGATCTCCGACTCGAGCGCTTCCGGCGGCAGCACATCCGGCATCGTATCCTGGTGCTCGATGCCGTCCTCCGTCTTGTGGAAGGAGGCGGACATGTTGAAGATCGCGCGGCCGTGCTGGATCGCCGTCACGCGCCGCGTGGTGAAGCTCCGTCCGTCGCGCAGGCGGTCCACGAAGTAGACGACCGGGATCTCCAGGTCGCCGGCGAGGATGAAGTACCCGTGCAGCGAGTGTGCGGAGCGGTCCTCGTTGTCGACCGTCCGGCGCGCCGCCACGAGAGACTGGGCGAGTACCTGTCCGCCGAAGATCCGGCCCGAGCCGATGTCCCGGTTCTGCCCGCGATAGATGTTCCGCTCGACCGGCTCGAGGTCGAACAGATCGACCAGATCCTGTGCGGTGTAGGTCACGGGAAGCTCTGGGGCGGCACGCGACGCAGAGAGGCCTGCTCGAACGCGTACGCGAGTTCGATGAGCCGTGGCTCGCTGCAGGCGGCCCCCGTGAACCCGATCCCGAACGGCGCGGGCCGGGCGTCGAAACCCTCGGGGAAGGCCGGCGTCGGCGCGTTGGGCACGAAGCCGAAGGGCACGACGATGTGCGGGTACTGTGCCCTCGCCGCGAGCGCGGCCCCCCGGCTCCCCGGCGTGAAAATGGCGTCGAGGTCGTATTCCTCGAGCACCGCGTCGATCCCCCGCTCCTGGCTCAGGAGCGAGTCCTTCGCCATGTCCGCCGCGTTCCTGGCCCGGTCCGTCTCCACGTCCATCTCATCGGAGATGTCGTAGCGCGACTGCTCGTACTTCATCGACCCGGCAGCGCGGTGGGCGAGGTTCCACTCCCGAAGCTCGGTCAGCGTCCCGACCGGCGCCGAGGGCCCGAGTGACGCGAGCCACGCGTCGAAATCGCGCTTCATCCCGTACTTGAAGTTAACCGAACACCCCTCGTCCGACCCCTTCGCCTGGTGCCCGCCGATGCAGAGCGGCCACGTGTTGAAGTTCGCATCGGGGTCCGGATCGACGAAGCTGGGGATCTCGGCCGGATCCACGACGACCGCGCCCGCCGCCTCGAGGATCGCGATGGCCTCGGCCATGAGCGCCGCCGCTTCGCCGCGCAGGCCGCCGATCGTCTCGCCTCCGACCTCCACCGGCTCGTAATAGAAGGCGCGCGGGATCCCGATCCGGGCGCCCTCCAGTCCGCCGGCGTTCAGGAACGGCGTGTAGTCGCGGCCGGCCGCCGCCTCGCAGCGCGCGGTGGCCGCGTCGTTCGGGTCGGGCGCGGCCCCCTCCATCGCCCCGAGCATGATCGCCGCGTCGGTCACCGTGCGGGCCATCGGCCCCGCCATGTCGTGGTCCAGCGTCACCGGCGCCACGCCCCAGCGGCTGACGCGCGCGATGGTCGGCCGGATGCCGACGAGCATGTTCGCGTTCGAAGGACTGATGATCGACCCGCCCGTGTCCGTCCCCACGTTCGCGGACCAGAAGCTCGCCGCCGTTCCGATCCCCGAACTGGAGCCGCCCGTGGTGAGCGCCGGACGCCCGTCGTTGCGGCCTTCGCGCGGGTCGCGGCGCGGATCGTAGGGGTTGAGGCCGTAACCCGTGAGGGCGTTGTAGTTGCCCGGCATCTGGTTCGGTGGCCCGGCCATGAAGTTCGCGAACTCCGTGAGCCCGGCTTTCGCGATGATGATGGCGCCCGCCTCCCGCAGGTTCGTCGTCAGCGTCGCCTCGTACGGCGGGAAATAGCCTTCGAAGGCAAGCGACCCGCCCGTCGTCGGGATGTGCGTCGTGTGAATGTTGTCCTTGAGCGCGACGGGGATGCCGTGCAGCGGCCCGCGCACGCTGCCCGCCGCCCGCTCCGCGTCGAGCGCCTCGGCCTCCGCGAGGGCATTCGGATTGACCGAGACCGCCGCGTTGAGTTGCCACTCGTAGCGGGCGATCCGCGCCAGGTGCTCCATGACGATCTGTCGCGACGTGACCCGCCCGCTCTCCATCGCGGCCTGCATCTCCGGGATCGTCGCCTCCACCACGTCGAACGGCTCCGCCTCGGACGCCGGGCCGCCGCATGCCACCAGAACGGCGGCCAGCACGACGCTCGCCGGCAGGAAGCGTCCCGACCGGACGCGCCCCGGCCGGAATTCGGCCCCCTGGGCGCGGGTGTGGACGTTTGGAACTGACCTCATGGGACCCTCCGAATTCCCGGGACTCCGACGCGGACCTCGAATCTCGCCCCGTCGTCGCCGTATAGTAAGGGATGACCCGCTGCCCGCCGTAGCCTCGATCCCGGGAGACCGCCGTGTTCAGCCAAGCCCCGCCTCGCACGCCGCCCTCGCGCCGCACCCGCCAACTCGCCGTGTGGGTGCTGTTCGCCCTCGCCGTTGGCGGCGGGACTCCGGCCGTCGGCCAGGATCTCGACGCTCCACGCCCGATCGACCGGCTCGAGACCGTGTGGATCGAGGAGATGACGTGGATGGAGGTGCGCGACGCCCTCGCCGAGGGGATGACGACGGCCATCATCGGCACCGGAGGCATCGAGCAGAACGGCCCGTACCTGGCGAGCGGCAAGCACAACTTCGTGCTGCAGGCCACGGCGGAGGCGATCGCGCGCGAACTCGGTGACGCGCTCGTCGCCCCCGTCATCAAGCTGGTCCCGGAGGGGAGCATCGATCCCCCGAGCGGACACATGCGCTACCACGCCACGATCAGCGTCCGGCAGGAGACGTTCGAGGCCATGCTCACGGATGTCTTGGGCAGCCTCGCCGCGCACGGGTTCGAGAACCTCGTCCTCATCGGAGACAGTGGCGGAAACGTGAGCGGGATGGAGAACGTGGCCGCCGCCCTCAACCGCGCCTGGGCGGACCGGCCGGCCCGCGTCCATTTCATCCCGGAGTACTATACGGAAGACATCTATAGCTGCGACTATCTGAAGGAAGAACTGGGAATATTCCAGCAGCCGGACGAGTGCGTGGCGACCCGCAATGAGTACCACGACGACTATCACTACTCGTCCATAATGGCGACCGTCGATCCGAGCACGATCCGGGCGGATCAGCGGCTCGAGGCCGGCCTCTTCTCCATCAACGGCGTCGACCTCTCGCCCCTGGCGTCGACGGTGGCGAACGGGCGGCGCCTCGTCGACTATCGCGCCGAGATCACCGCCCGCGCCATCCGCCGGGCCATCGCCGAAAACGACTGAACGGACCGGCGTCCGTGCTCAGGCCGCGTTGCCCGGTCCGGCCGCCGCGCCGTTGAACACCTTCGCCTCGATCCGGGCCACCCGATCCGTGATCTCCACGCGGAACCCGTGTACTTCCCCGCGGAGGTCGATCACCTCGCTCCGCACGCCCTGAATCTCCTCTCGAAGCTCCGCGCGCATCCCCTGCATCTCTCCGCGAAGCCCGTGGATCTCGCCGCGCATCTCGCCGCGCATTCCCTTCATGTCGTCGCGGAGCCTGTGCGAAACGCCGAGGATGAGCGCGGCCAGCGCCGCGCCCACGCTCAGAATCCCGATGAGTTCCGCTCCCATTTCGCCTGCCTCCCCCGGAACCGAATCACGTGCCGCGGTCTCGTCGTCCCGCGGTCTTCCGAGTTCAAGTTCCCGGTACCCCTCAACCTGGGATCAACGGGTGTCCTCGTCTAGCTCCCTGTCACAATGTCAGTTCCGGGGATCGGGACCGCCGCCGCCGTCCCGCCTTCGGTCCCAGTAGTCGGTGGGGCGGTCGTCGCTCATCAGGGCGTCCTCGTCCACCCAGTAGTGGTCGCCGAACGGCTTCGGGTCGGGCCACACCTCGTCGAGCGTGTCCGCGTCGTACACGATCCCGTCCTTGACGACGAGCCGGATGTCCGCCGTGTTCCGGATGTCGTCGAGCGGGTTCGAGTTGAGGACGATGAAGTCCGCCAGCTTGCCCTCGGCGAGCGATCCGGTCTCGTGCGCCAGGCCCAGGAAATGGGCCCCGTGGATCGTGCCGATCTCGATCCCCGTCATCTCGTCCGTCCCCGCTGCGGCCATCCACACCTCGTAGTGCGAGCCGAGCCCGTGCAGCTGGCCGTGCGAGCCGATGGCCCCCCAGCCGCCCTCCTCGATGATGTCGCCCAGGCCGCGCGCGATGAGGGGGAAGCTGTAGTCCGTCTCCGGGCGCATCATGCGGCGCCGGGTGGCGGGGATGAGCATCCGCCACGGGAGCCAGCGGCGCATCTTCTCGTCCCTCCACACGTCGTCCGTCTGGTAGAAGTACTCCTCGTTCCAGGCGCTCGGGCCGCCGACGATGAAAGTCGGGGAGTACACGGCATCGGACTGGCCGAAGAACTTCGCCACGTCATCGTACAGCGGCACGTAGCTCATCGGGTGCTCCCACCCGGTGTGGCCGTCCATGATCATGCCCATGTTGTACTCGATGTCGCCGCCCTCGGCGGTCACGCGCAGCCCGCGTACCCGCGCCGCGTCCGTGACCCACTGCCGCTGGTCGCGGCGCGGCTGCAGGTACTCCTTGATCATCACCGCGCCCCACGAGGCGAGGCGCGCGACGTTCTGGTCCGCCAACTCGTAGCTCGAGATCTCGTTCTGGCGCGCCCCGTCGCCGGAATAGACGGGATCCCCCGTGCTGTAGGTGCGCGGGCCGATCATGGCGCCGGCCTCGACGAGTTCGGCGGCGGGGAAGACGTTCGACGACCACTGCGAGTTGTCGAGCGTCGTCGTGATCCCGTACGCCATGTAGATCGCGGACTCCCAGTTGCGCTGCGGGATCACGCCCACGTGGTCGCGGTGATGGTGCGCGTGCATGTCGATGAGGCCGGGCATGATCGTCGTGCCCGCCGCGTCGATCACGTGGTCCGCGCCGGCGGTGTCGCAGTCGCCGATGCAGGCGAGGCGGCCGTCCCGCACGAGAATGTCGCCGCTCGCGATGACCTCGTCGTTCTCGGCCGTGATGATGCGGGCGCCGGTGAAGGCGACGCTCCCGCGGGCGATGTGGCGCGGCAGTTCGAGGTCGATCGGCGTCTCGACCGTCTCCCCGCTGTTCGGGTCGTGCGTGTAGTAGCGCGGGCCGCTCACGAACTCGAGCGTGCTCGCGTCGCGCCAGCGCGGATGGATGCCGCCCTCGAAGCTGACCTGCGTGACCGGCAACTGGCCGCTGCGCTTGGCGATGCGGACGATGTTCGACCCCGTCCCGCCGTACGGGAAGGGCATCCGGTACACGTTGTCGCCCTCCTGGAAGGCGAGCCACGCCCCGTCCGGCGACACCGCCGCCTCGTCCGCGTCCGGGAGGGTGAAGTGGACGCGGCGGTCGCTCCCGTCGAGGCGGATGGAGGCGATCTCCGTCCCCGCGGGTTCGCCGTCGTCGGGTCCCAGGGCCTCCGGATAGAAGAGTCGCCCGTCGGGTCCGAACGACGCCTGCGCGACGGGCCGCCGCGGCATCAGCGGACGCCCGCCCGCGTACGGCCGCGCCACCTTCGTGATCAGCGTCGCGTCGCCGCCTTCCGCCGGCACGCGCACGAAGTCGAAGAACTGGTTGCTCGCCACGGTCCGGCCGTGGGACGTCGCGCCTGACCCCCTGGTGACGACGATGTCCCGGCCGTCCGGACTCCACACGGTGTTGAGGTATTCTCCCGCCTGCGTCGTGAGCTGCTGCGGCGCGCCTCCGTCCGCCGACACCCGCCACACCTGCCCCTGGTCCGCGTCCGCCCAGCTCGTGAACGCGATGGAGCGCCCGTCCGGCGACCACGCGGGCGCCATCTCGAACGGCGCGAACGAGTCCGGCGTGAGCCGCCGCGGCGTCCCATCCGGCAGGTCCATGAGCCACACCCGTCCCACCGCCTGGAAGGCGAGCCGGCTCCCGTCCGGCGAGGAGGCGGTCCAGCGCGGGAACTTCACCTTGAACGTCTCGCCCAGCGCCATCTGCGGACGCCCCGCCATCTCCGAGATCGTGCGCTGCACGCGGGCGGTGAAGGGGATTGTCGTCACGGCGCCGTCGAGGTCGACGCGGCGGATCTTCCCGCCCGCCGAGACCACGATGGAGCGCGAGTCCGACGCCCAGCTGTACCCCGGCAGGTCGCGGGACACCTTCATCCCCTCCGCCATGTCCACCTCGATCGGGTCCATGAGGACGCGCTCGGCCCCCGTTTCCAGCTCCCGCAGCCAGAGCGCGGTGCGGGGCCCGAAGCGGTGCCCGTCGTGAGAGATCGTCCCGTCCGGGATGCGGCGCGCGAAGGCGAGCCAGCGCCCGTCCGGCGACGGCTCCGGCGCGATCGCCCCGCCGCTCGAGGTCTGCCCCTGCTGCACCATGATGCCGGACGTGATCTCGTCGACCCGCCCCGTTTCGAGGTCGAGCCGCCGGATCTGCTTGTGCCCCTGTGTCATGTCCAGCCGGCCGGACCACAGCCCCGGCGGCGCGGCCCGGAAGTGGAAGTAGAGGGACCCGCCGTCGGGTGAGAACGACGGCCACTGGGCGCCGGAATAGTCCGAGCCGACGAGTTGCACGCCTTCGCCCCCGTCCCTCGAGTACATCCACAGCCCCGGCGCCGGGCCGCCCCCGCCGCGCCGCGTCGAGGCGCGCCGCACGACGATGAAGCGCCCGTCCGGACTCCACGCCGGCTCCCACGCGCGCAGCCCCTGATCCTCGAACACCGGGCGCGGGTTCGAGCCGTCCGCATCCATCAGCCACAGGTTGCTCTGCCCCCCGCGGTCGGAGATGAAGGCGATCGTCGACCCGTCCGGCGACAGGCTCGGGTGGTAGTTGACGGCCACGCCGGTGTTCTGCGTGAGGACCTCGGCCTCGCCGCCCTCCACGGGAAGCCGGTAGATGTGCCCGAGGAGGTCGAACACGAGCCACTCTCCCCCCGGCTCGAGGTCGAGCGACATCCACGTCCCCTCGTCCGTCGTGAAGTCGATCTCCCGGGTTTCGCCGGTCGGCGCCGTCACGTCCCATGTCTCGGCCGCGTCACCTTCCTGCGGGAGCGCGGCGGCGCCGGGCGCGGCAATCGCGAGGCAGAGAAGCGCCAGAATGCCGACGGGAGTCGAACTGACGCCGGGAGCCGCATGGGCCCCGGGAGCCGAGTCGGTGCGGGAATCACACATGGTGGTACCTCCTTACGATGTCGTGCGCCGCTCGAGGCGCGTCGCGTCGAGGATCCGGCTCGCCAGTTCCTCGATCGAGCAGCGCGTTGCGTCGATGAACGGGATGTCGAGGCGCTCGAACAGCGACTGCGCCTGACGGATTTCGAAACTCACCTGGCGGGGCGAGGCGTAGCGGCGGCCGATGCCGCGCGCGCTCCGCAGTTCCCCCAGGCGGTGGGGCTCGATCGTGAGCCCGTAGATCTTGTCCCGGTGGTCGAAGAGAGGGGGTGGAATCCGCCGCTCCTCCAGATCGCTTCCCGTGAGAGGGTAGTTCGCGGCGAACACGCCGTACTGGAGCGCGAGATAGAGGCAGGTCGGGGTCTTGCCGGATCTCGACACGCCGACCAGTACGAGGTCGGCCCGGTCGTATCCCTCCGGGTTCGAGCCGTCATCGTGAGACAGCGCGAAGTTCATCGCCTCGATGCGGCGGTCGTATTCCCGGTAGTTCTGGATGCCGTGGGACACGCCCATGGCGTGCTGCGACTTGTGGCCGAATTCCTTCTCGAGCGGGTCGAGAAAGGAGTCGAAGAAGTCAAGGAAGAGGGCATCGGTCTCCTCAACGATTTCCCGGACGGTGTCGCGCACGTCCTCCTTCACGAGGGTGCTGAAGACGATGGGGGGCGAGCCCTGCACGCGCGCCGTGGTGTTGATGTTCCTGGCGGCCCGTTTCGCCTTGTCGACGGTGGAGACGAATGGTACGGTGATTTTCGTGAAGTCGAGGGCGTCGAACTGCGCGATCAGGCTGTGGCCGAGGGTCTCGGCCGTGACGCCCGAGTGGTCCGAAACGAAGAAAACCGTTCGCTGGGTCATCGTACGCTGATTCTCCCGCTTCGATTGGCTTGAGACAACCGCCCGGAGCCGCCTTGCCCGCGCATTCAGCCTCGTATATCGCGCCATTCGAGTCGATCGGACTCGCCGATCTCGAATCGGTAGGGGGGAAGAACGCATCGCTCGGCGAGATGATCTCTCACCTCTCCGCGGCGGGCGTTGATGTCCCGGGCGGCTTCGCGATCACGGCCCTGGCGTACCGCGACTTCCTCTCCGGCGAACTCGGAGAACGCATCCACGCTTCGCTCGATACCCTGGACGTCGAGGATCTGGGGGCGCTTGCCGGTGCGGGTCGCGAGATCCGGGGCTGGATCGCCGATACGCCGCTCCCGCCGGGACTCGCCGCCCGGATCGAGTCGGCCTACCGCGAACTCGGCGCCGACGGCGGCGCGTCCGGCGGCGACATCTCCGTCGCGGTGCGCTCCTCGGCCACGGCCGAAGATCTTCCCGAAGCCTCCTTCGCCGGGCAGCAGGACACGCTGCTCAACGTCCGCGGGGTCGACGCGGTGCTGCGGGCGGTACATCACGTCTATGGCTCGCTGTTCAGCGACCGGGCGATCGCCTACCGGGTGCACCAGGGGTTCGCGCACCGCGACGTGGCCCTCTCCGTCGGCGTCCAGCGCATGGCGCGCGCGGACAAGGGCTCGAGCGGGGTGATGTTCACGCTGGATACCGAGTCGGGGTTCCGGGACGTCGTGTTCATCACGAGCGCGTACGGTCTCGGAGAAACGGTCGTGCAGGGGGGCGTGAACCCGGACGAGTTCTACGTCTACAAGCCGGCCCTGCGCGCCGGCCGCCATGCGATCCTGCGCCGAAACCTCGGGGGCAAGGCGATCAAGCTCGTCTACGCCGGATCGGAGGCCGGCTCCGAGGCCGGATCGGGAGCGGCGGCCGGGGACGAAGCCGAGTCCGTCCGGACGGTCGAGGTCCCGGAGGAGGACCGGCTCCGCTTCTCGCTCACGGACGACGAGGTGCACGAACTGGCTCGCCAGGCGCTCCTGATCGAGGACCACTACGGCCGTCCCATGGACATCGAGTGGGCCCGGGATGGCATCGACGGCGCGCTGAGGATCCTGCAGGCGCGTCCGGAAACCGTGCAGAGTCGCGCGGGCGGAGTCATCTCCCGCTTCACGCTCAAGGAGCGGGGCCGGGTGCTCGCCGAGGGGCGCAGCATCGGCGGCCGGATCGGGGGCGGTCCGGCGTGCGTCATCGAGTCCGCCTCGGAGATCGCGCGCTTCCGGCGCGGCGACGTGCTCGTCACGGACATGACGGACCCGGACTGGGAACCGATGATGAAGCAGTCCGCCGCCATCGTCACGAATCGCGGCGGCCGCACCTGCCACGCGGCGATCATCGCGCGGGAACTCGGCATCCCCGCGGTCGTCGGCTGCGGCGACGCGACGGCGCAGCTCGCGGAGGCCGGGGACGTGACGGTGTCCTGCGCCGAAGGCGACGCGGGCTACGTGTACGAAGGATTGCTCGACTTCGAGGAGGGAGAGATCCGCCTCGGCGCCATGCCGGAGATCCCGGTCAAGATCATGCTCAACGTGGGGAACCCGGACCGGGCGTTCGACTTCGCCTCGATCCCCAACCACGGGGTGGGCCTCGCCCGGCTCGAGTTCATCATCAACCGCATGATCGGCGTCCATCCGCAGGCCCTGCTCGACTTCGAAAACCTGCCGGACGAACTCCAGGGGGACATCCGGGTCCAGCACGCCGGCTACGCGGATCCGGTCGAATTCTACGTCGAGAAACTCACGGAAGGGGTCGCCACGATCGCCGCGGCCTTCGCCCCCGAGCCCGTCATCGTGCGGCTGTCCGACTTCAAGTCGAACGAATACGCGGATCTCATCGGCGGCCGGCGCTACGAGCCGTACGAGGAGAACCCGATGCTCGGCTTCCGCGGCGCGTCCCGCTACGTGTCGGAGAGCTTCGGGCCCGCCTTCGAACTCGAGTGCCGGGCACTGCGCCGGGTCCGCCGGAGGATCGGACTCGACAACGTGTGGCTGATGGTCCCCTTCGTCCGCACGGTTGCGGAGGCGCGGGGGGTCGTCGACCTCCTGGCGGAGAACGGCCTCGCCCGCGGGGAGGACGGCCTGCAGCTCATCATGATGTGCGAGCTTCCCTCGAACGCCCTGCTCGCGGACGAGTTCCTCGAGCACTTCGACGGGATGTCGATCGGGTCGAACGACATGACGCAGCTCACCCTCGGCCTCGACCGCGACTCCGGGCTCATCGCCGACATCTTCGATGAGCGCGACGCGGCCGTGAAGGCGACGCTCTCGATGGCGATCCGCGCCTGCGCGAAGGCGGGCAAGTACATCGGGATCTGCGGGCAGGGACCGTCGGACCACCCCGATCTCGCACGCTGGCTCGTGGAGGAGGGGATCGAGAGCATGTCGCTCAATCCGGACACCGCCGTCGAGACGTGGATGTTCCTCGCGGGGGAGGAAGTCTGACGACGGCGAACGGAGACACGGCGGGCACGGGGACCGCGGGAGCCGGCGGAACGGGACTCGCGCGCCAACTCGGACTGTGGGGGCTGGCGGCGACGGGGATCTGCTCGATGCTGGGCGCCGGGATCAACGTGGTTCCCGTCATGATCCAGCGGAACGTGCCCGGGATCGCGGAGAACGTGCTCCCGGCGTTCGCGTTCGGCGCCTTGCCGGCCGTCCTCGCGGGGCTCGCCTACGCGATCCTCGCTTCGGCCATGCCGCGGGCCGGAGGGAGCTACGTCTTCGCGAGCCGGGCGCTCGGTCCGTACTGGGGCTTCGTGGCGAGCTTCTCGCAGTGGTTCGGCCTCTCCATCGTCATCGGGGTCGTCTCCTATCTCATCGTCCCGTTCCTGCGCGACATCGCGGGCGCACTGGGGATGGCGGGGCTGGCCGGCGCGCTGGACACGGGTGCGGTCCGTGTGGCTCTGGCGCTCGCGATGCTGTGGGCGTTCGCGTGGGTGAACCTGCGCGGGCTCCGGGCCTACGAACGCACCGTGGTGCCGCTCATGGTCGTCATGTTCGCGCTCGGCGCGATCGTCATCGTGGCCGGGTTCTCGTTCGACCAGGGCGACTTCGCGGCGGCGCTGCTCGCAAGCGAAGGCGTGGAGGTGCCGGCGGCCACGCCACCGCCGCTCGGCCCGGCCGGCTTTCTCGCCGCCTCCGGCCTCCTCTTCGCCAGCTTCGTCGGCTTCGACGCGATCGCGCAGGCGGGCGGCGAGGCACGGAATCCGAACCGGGCGCTCCCCCTCGCGATCGGCCTCGCGGTCTTCATCGTGGGCGCCTACTACCTGCTCTTCACGGCCGCCGTCTATCACACGGTCCCGTGGGAGTTCGTGTGGGCGCGGGCGCAGGAACAGGACCTCACTGCTCCCGGACTCCTAGGGTACGTGCTCCCGCCGTGGTGGACGGTGCTCATCGTGGCGGGGGCCGCGATCGCCCTGATCAACGACCTGCCGGCGATGATCCTCTCCGTCTCGCGTCTCGTCTTCGCGTGGGCCGAGGACGGGATCTTTCCCTCGGGCCTCGCCCGGGTGCACCCGACACACCGCACGCCGCACGCCGCGATCCTCCTCTCGACCGCGCTGGCCTCCGTCGCGATCGTCGGCAGCGAATTCGCGGGGGACTTCTTCCTCGGCGTCGACATCATGGTCACGTCGATGCTCGTCAACTTCCTCCTCATGTGCGTCTCCGTGCTCGTCCTCCCGTGGCGGAGCCCGGAGATCGCCGCGAACTTCCGCGTGCTCCGCGGCCCGGCGGCGCGCACGTGCGTGTGCGTGGCGGGAATCGTGCTGCTGGGGACGTTTCTTGTGACCCACCTGCGGAAGGACCTCACGGCGGACGTCGCGGCGTGGTATTTCCACTCCACGCCGCTCTGGATCGGCGTCATGGCGCTGGGATCGCTCATCTACATCCGGAAGATGCGAACGCTGCGGGCCTCCGGGACGGACGTCGACCGCCTCTTCCGCGAGCTGCCGCCTGAGTAGGCCGGAGCGCCGGGAACTGGCTCCCGGCCTGGAGATCTCGCGGGTGTTGACCGGACTGTGGCAGGTCGCCGACCTGGAACGCGAGGGCCCGATCGACGTCGGGGTCGCCGCGGGCGCGATGGACGCGTACAGCCAGGCGGGCTTCACGACGTTCGACATGGCGGACCACTACGGTTCGGCCGAGGAGATCGCCGGGGCGTGCGCGTCCCGCGCCCCGCATCGGGACGGAGACCTGCAGCTCCTCACCAAGTGGACGCCCGCTCCGGGCGCGCACACGCCGGCGACGGTGCGCGAGGCCGTGGAGCGGTCTCTCGACCGGCTGCGCGCGGATGCGATCGACCTCCTTCAGTTCCACGCCTGGCGCTACGCGGATCCGAGCTGGCTCGACTGCCTGTTCGCCCTCCAGGAACTGAAGGACGAAGGACTGATCCGGCACCTCGGACTCACGAACTTCGACGCCGTCCACCTCGACATGGTCCTCCATACCGGCATCGAAGTGGTCTCGAACCAGGTTTCGTTCTCCCTCCTCGACGGACGCGCCGCGGACGCCATGACGGAGGTCTGTCTCGCGCACGGGGTCCAGCTCCTCGCCTACGGAACGCTGGCGGGCGGCCTCCTGACCGAGCGCTGGTTCGACGTGGAAGACCCGGGGCCGGACGGGGTGAAGACGTGGTCCGAGATGAAGTACCGCCGCTTCGTCGAGGCGGCGGGCGGCTGGGGCCGGCTGCAGACGCTGCTCGCGGCGGTCCGGGCGGTGGCGCAGAAGCACGGCGTCTCGATGGCGAACGTCGCGGCGCGCGCCATCCTCGACCGGCCCGCGGTGGCGGGCGTGATCATCGGCGCGCGGCTGGGGCGTCGCGCGCACATCGCCGACAACCTGCGCCTCTCGTCGCTGAAGCTCGACGCGGCAGACCGAAAAACGCTGGCGGTGGCGAGCGGGGCGCTGGATCCGATTCCGGGAGACTGCGGGGATGAGTATCGGCGACCGCCCTACCTGACGGCGGCGGGCGACCTCAGCCATCACGTGGACGAGTTTCCGCCGCCGTATCCCGTCCGCACCGGGAGCGGCGGCCGGACGCGCGTGGACTCCGGCACGGTGTGGGAGGATCTCGCCGGCTACAGCCGGGCCGTGCGGACGGGCGACCACATCGCGGTCTCCGGGACGACGGCCACGCACGGGGACCGGCTGGTCGGCGGCGACGACCCAGCCTCGCAGACGCACTTCGTCATCGACAAGATCGAGGGGGCGATCGAGGCGCTGGGCGGACGCCTCGAGAACGTGACCCGGACCCGGATCTTCGTGCCGGAACTGGCGGACTGGGAGCCCGTGGCCCGCGCGCACGGCCGGCGTTTCGGCCATATCCGGCCCGCCAACACGCTGGTCCAGGCCGGTCTCATCGGGTCAGGATACCGGGTCGAGATCGAAGCCGACGCCCAGGTCGGGAGGCAGACATGACGAAGCGAACATGACGAAGCGGCGCAGGCACATCCGCGGGATCGCCCGGGTGGCCCTGCTGTGGGCCCTCGCCGGAGCGTTCGTCGGGGCGGTCATCGAGATCCTCGCCGACACGCTGCCGGGGGGACTTCCCATGGCATCCCTCGTCGACATTTGGCCGCCGGTGCTCGCCATCCTCGGCCTTGCCGGCGGGACGCTTTTTGCCGCGGTGTTCGGAGTCTCGGAGGTCTCGATGCTGAGGACGCTGCGCTCCGTCGTCCGCTTCAGAAAGTTCGAGCTGAGTCCCGTCGCACGCCGGCTCGGCCGCTGCGCGAGCGTCGAGGACCTGCGGGACGTCGCCCGGCGCCGGCTCCCGCGCGGCGTATTCGGCTACATCGACGGCGCGGCGGAGGACGAGCGGACCCAGGCGCGGAACTGTAACGCGTTCCACCGGCTCGAGTTCCGGCCGCGCGTCCTGCGGGATGTGACGAACGTGGATCCCGGCGTGACGGTGCTGGGCCGACGCCAGCCGCTGCCGCTCATCCTGGCCCCCACCGGGTTCAGCCGCATCGCGGATTCACAGGGCGAACTCGCCGTGGCCCGGGCAGCGGCGCGCGCGGGGATCACCTACAGCCTTTCGACGCTCGGCACCCGCTCGATCGAGGAGGTGGCCGCCGTCAGCTCCGGCCCCAGGTGGTTCCAGGTCTACGTGTGGAAGGACCGCGGTCTCGTCGCGGAACTCGTCGAGCGGGCCCGTGAGTCCGGCTACGAGGCGCTCCTCCTCACCGTCGACGTCGCGGTGCTCGGGCGGCGGGAGCGCGACGTCCGGCTCGGCTTCACGCTCCCGCCGCAACTCGGCCTCGACACCTTCTTCGACGGGATCCGGAAACCCGACTGGACGTGGGACTTCCTCACCTCCGAGCCGATCATCTTCTCGAGCGCCGTGAGCCGGGACGCGGCGGGCGGGGCGGCGGGCGTCGACGCCATGGGTCTCGCGCAGTACGTGAACGAGCAGTTCGATCCGAAGCTGGCCTGGGATGACGTGGACTGGCTGCGCTCGATCTGGGACGGTCCCATCGTCATCAAGGGCATCCAGACGGTCGAGGATGCCGTCCTCGCGGCGGACGCCGGCGTCGAAGGGATCGTGATCTCGAACCACGGCGGACGGCAACTCGATGACGCGCCCCCGACGCTTGAGTTGCTGCAACCGGTCGCGGAAGCGGTCGGGGACCGGCTCGATGTCCTCATCGATGGCGGGGTCCGCCGCGGAAGCGACATCGCGAAGGCCGTCGCGCTCGGGGCGAAGGCCTGTCTGACGGGCCGGGCCTACTTCTACGCGCTGGGGGCCGGCGGAGAGCGGGGCGTGGATCTCGTCCTCAAGTGGTTCGACGAGGGGTTCCGGCGCACGATGGCGCTGCTCGGGGCCCGAACCGTGGACGAGATCACCCCCGAATCCGTGCGCTGGCGCGGCCGCTGAACGGGTTCCCGCCGCTTGCCATACAGCGGGTTCCGAGTTTAGCGTGTTACGCGGATACATCTTTTAATGCACCGATAGCGAACTGGCCGAAAAAGCGGTCCCGATGCCCGGACAAGACGCGTACAAAACGATGGTGATCCGCACGGTCGTTGCGGCCCTGACGCTGGTTCTCGCGGCCCCCGCGAGCCTCCCCGCACAGGAAGGCCAGGCTTCGTCCGCCTCGTCCGTTGCGGCCGTGGCCGGAGCCGCTGGCCAGCCCGGCGTCGGTTCGGCCGCGGAGTTCGTCCACGCGCCCGCCCCGTCCCCGGCGACCGTCACGCCCGTCGCGGCGGACCCGAACGACATCGTCCAGGGCGTCTGCACGAACTGCCACAACAGCCGGCGTCTGGCGGGAAACCTCACGCTCGAATCCTTCGATGTGGACGCCGCGGACGAGGAGGCCGAGACCGCCGAAAAGATGATCCGCAAGCTGCGCGCCGGCATGATGCCGCCGCCCGGCGTGCGCCGTCCGCCGGAGGACGAACTCCTCGAACTCGTGGAGACGCTCGAGACCCTCGTCGACGACGCGGCGGCGCTCGACCCGAACCCCGGCGGCCGCACCTTCCAGCGGCTCAACCGGCCCGAGTACGAGCGGGCGATCCGGGACCTGCTGGGGCTCGAGGTCGACGCGGGGAAGTGGCTCCCCAACGACCAGATGAGCGCCAACTTCGACAACATCGCGGACGTGCAGGCGCTCTCGCCGACGCTGCTCGACGCCTACCTGAACGGGGCGGCCGAGATCAGCCGCATGGCGGTGGGCGACCGCAACGCTCCCGCGGTCAACACGACATACAAGAACTCCCAGTACGTCTCGCAGCACCCGTGGGACCACGTGGAGGGGGCCCCGTTCGGGACGCGCGGCGGGATGGTCGTGGAGCACACCTTCCCGGCCGATGGCGAATACACCTTCTCGCTCGTCTTCACCTCCGGCGCGAACTCCCGCATGGAGGACATCGACATCTCGATCGACGGCGAGCGGGTCGCGCTCCTCCACTACACGCGGCGCGGCGGCGGAGCGGATGACCGCGGCTTCACGCCCGTCGGCACGGAACCGGTCTTCGTCCGCGCCGGGCAGCACCGCGTCTCCGCGGCCTTCATTCGGAAGCAGGAAGGGCCGTACGAGGACCTGATCCGGCCGCACGTGTGGTCCAACGCCGGCGGCGGCTCGGGAGGCGGCGGAATCACGACGCTGCCCCACCTGCAGGACGTGATCATCGGCGGGCCGCACAACCCGACCGGCGTGTCGGAGTCGCCGGTCCGCCAGCGCATCTTCACCTGCCGTCCCACGTCGTCCGACGAGGAGCGGCCCTGCGCCCGCGGCATCCTGACGAATCTCGCGCGCAGCGCGTACCGCCGTCCGCTCGAACCGAGCGAGGTGGACGGCCTGATGACGTTCTACGACATGGGCGTCGAGCAGGGCGGGTTCGAAATCGGCGTGCGCATGGCCCTCGAGGCGATCCTCGCGAGCCCCTTCTTCGTCCTCCGGCTCGAGCGCGAGCCCGAGGGCGTCGGGAGCGGCGAGGCCTACGCGCTGGAGGACATCGACCTCGCCACGCGGCTCTCGTTCTTCCTCTGGGGCCTTCCGCCCGACGAGGAACTGCGCGCCGCGGCGGTCGATGGACGGCTGTCCGACGCCGCCGAACTGGAGCGGCAGGCGCGGCGCATGCTCGCGGATCCCCGCTCCGAGGCGCTGAGTTCGCGCTTCGTGTCGCAGTGGCTGCGGCTGCAGGATCTCTACAAGGTCCGCCCCGACCCCAACTTCTTCCCGAACTTCGACGAGAACCTCGCGGACGCCATGAAGCGGGAGACCGAACTCCTCTTCCAGAGCCTCATCCGCGAGGACCGGAGCCTGCTCGATTTCTTCCGGGCGGACTACACGTTCGTGAACGAGCGCCTGGCCCATCACTACGGGTTCGAGGGCGTGGCGGGACGCGACTTCCAGCGCGTGGGCTATCCCGGCGACGAGCGCGTCGGGATCCTCGGCCACGGCAGCGTCCTCGTCCTCACCTCGCTCGCGAACCGCACGTCGCCGGTGCTGCGGGGCAAGTGGGTCATGGAGGTGCTGCTCGGGACGCCGCCCCCGCCGCCCCCGCCGGGGGTGCCGGACCTGGATGAGACGGAAGAGTCGATGGACGGGCGGCTGCTCACGACGCGCGAGCGGATGGAGATGCACCGGGCGAGTCCGGCGTGCCGGTCCTGCCACCGGTTCATGGACCCGATCGGCCTCGCGCTGGACAACTTCGACGTCACCGGGAAGTGGCGCCTGCGCGAGAACGGGATGCCGCTCGACACGCGCGGCGATTTCTACGACGGGACGCCGGTCCAGACGCCGCCCGAACTCGTCGACGCGCTCCTCAAGCGCCCGCTGCCGCTGCTCCGGAACTTCACGGAGAACCTGGCCGCGTACGCGCTCGGCCGCCGCGTCGAGTACTACGACCAGCCCTGGATCCGGTCGATCGTGGAGGGCGCGGAAGAGGACGACTACAGGCTTTCGTCGCTGATCATGGGCGTCGTGAACGGCGATGCGTTCAGAATGAAGCGGGCCATGCCCGTGACTGCGGTAGAAGAGGAAGTTTCCGAGGAGGTTTCCGAAGACCGTCGCTAGGCGGCCTGAGCGGCCGGGCGGCGGTCCGACGTTGCGAGAGGGAGAACATGGAATTCATCACCGGACAGCACCTGCCTCGCAGGACCTTCATTCGGGGAGTCGGGGCGACGCTCGCCCTGCCGCTCCTCGACGCGATGGTGCCGGCGGGCCGTCTGTGGGGATCGACGAGCGCGAAGAGCCTGACGGAGGGGAAGGGAACCCGGCTCATCGCGATCGAGGAGGTGCACGGCCTTGCGGGGTGCAACCGCGAGCACGGCGCGACGAAGTTCCTCTTCGCGCCGGAAAAGGCGGGACGCGAATTCGAGATCATCGATGACAGCGCGCTCGTCTCGCTGCGGCAGTACCGCGAGCACCTGACGATCATCAGCAACACGGACGTGCGGAACGCCGAGGCGTTCACGCCGCCCGAGATCGGTGGGGACCACTTCCGCTCGAGCGCCGTGTTCCTTACGCAGGCCCACCCGAAGCAGACGCAGGGGTCCGACATCTTCTGCGGGACCTCGATGGACCAGATCTACGCGCAGCGTTTCGGACAGGACACGCCGATGCCGTCGATGCAGTTCTGCATCGAGAACCTCGATCAGGCGGGCGGCTGCACGTACAACTATTCGTGCGCGTACACCGACTCGCTGAGTTGGGCGTCGCCGACCGAGCCGCTGCCCATGATCCGCGATCCGCGGGTCGCCTTCGACCTCCTGTTCGGTGCCGGCGGCACCGAGGCCGAGCGGGCGGCGCGGCGGGCCACGCGGCGCAGCATCCTCGACTGGATTTCGGGCGAGATCTCCTCCGTGCAGCGTACCCTCGGCGCGGAGGACGCGCGCCGCATGGACCAGTACCTGACGAACGTCCGCGAACTCGAGCGCCGGATTCAGATGGTCGAGGGGCGGAACTCGAGCGGCGAGGAGCGCGCCCTGCCCGAGGCGCCGGCCGGCGTTCCCGATTCGTTCACCGAGCACATGCAGATGCTGTTCGACATCCAGGTGCTCGCCCTCGAGACCGACATGACGCGCGTGATCTCGTTCAAGACGGGGCGCGACGCGCAGAACCGGGTCTTCCCCGACAGCGAGTCGGACCGGCCCTTCCACCCGGCCTCCCACCACGGGAACCGGGAGGAGGCGGTGCTGGAGTTCAACAAGATCAACCAGTTCCGCGTGGGGCAGCTCCCGTACCTGATCGACAAGCTCAAGAACACGATGCACGGCGAGTCGAGCCTGCTCGACCAGAGCGTGGTCCTGTGGGGGTCGCCGATGGCGGACGCGAACCTGCACAACCACCGGCGGGCGCCGCTCTTCCTACTGGGACACGGCAACGGGATGCTGGAGGGCAACCTGCACATCAAGGCGCCGGACGGAACGCCGATGGCGAACGCCATGCTCTCCGTCCTGCACGGCCTCGGCGTGGAGGACATGGATACCTTCGGCGACAGCACGGGACCGATGGGTCTCAACCAGGCCGCCACGGTCACGACGGACGCGGGGACCTGATCGTGCGGGCGGGCAGGCTCCGGCGCGGGTTCGCAGTCCTCTGCGCGGCCGTCCTCGTTTCGGCGGGGACGCCGCCTCATTCGCCGCCCGATTCGCCCGTCGCCGACGCCGCCATGCGCGGCGAAGTCGAGACGGTCCGCGAACTCCTGCGGCAGGGGCTCGACGTCAACGCGGCGCAGGGAGACGGAATGACCGCGCTGCACTGGGCCGCGGACCGGGGCGACGCGGAACTCGCCGACATGCTCATCTACGCCGGCGCCGACGTGGCGGCCGTCACGCGGATCGGGCAGTACACGCCGCTCCACCTCGCCGCGCGCAGGGGCTCGGCCGCGATCCTCGGCAACCTGATCGCCGCCGGATCGGACGTGATGGCGCCGACCGCGAACAGCGGCGCCACGGCGCTTCACCTCGCCGCGGCGGCGGGAGACCCCGACGCGGTCGCCGTGCTGCTCAACGCGGGCGCGGATCCCGATGCGACCGAGGCGGAGTGGGGCCAGACGCCGCTCACTTTCGCCGCCGCCGGTAACCGGTTCGACGCGATCCGCGCGCTCCTGGAGGGCGGCGCGGACCCCGACGTCACGTCGCTGGTCATCGACATCATCGAGCAGGAAAAGCTGGACCGCCTGGCGCGGCAGCGTGAGACGGAGGTGCTCGAGGCCTTCGCCGGACAGGGAGATGAGGCGCGCACGCCAACGCCCGACGAACTCCAGGCTGCCGTGCGCGCAGGACGCGAAATCTATGCGGAGGGCCTTCCCGAGGAAGACGAGGAGGAAGAAGAGAACGAGAGCGACTTCAGTCGTCTCTTCCTGCCCCCGGTCGAGAAGATCGGCGGCCTGACGCCGCTCCTGCACGCGGTCCGCCAGGGATACGTGGAGTCGACCGTCGCCCTCCTCGACGGTGGAGCGGACATCGACCTTGTGAGCGCGGCGGACGACACGAGTCCGCTCGTGATGGCCGCGATCAACGGCCAGTTCGATCTCGTGCTCATGCTCCTCGAGCGGGGCGCGGACCCGAACATCGCCGCCGAACTCAACGGCGTCTCGCCGCTGTGGGCCGTGATCAACGCCCGCTGGCAGCCGCGCACGCGGTTCCCGCAACCGCAGGAGCGCCCACTCCAGAGCGCGAACTACATCGAGGTGGCGCGCGCGCTGCTCGACGCGGGCGCGGATCCCAACCATCGAATCACGCGGCACCCGTGGTACATGGTCTACACGGGCTGCGGCAACCGGAACTGCGGCCTCGTCGACACCAACGGCGCCACCGCCTTCTGGCGCGCCGCCTACGCGACGGACGTCGAGGCAATGAAGCTCCTCGTCGAGTACGGAGCCGACCCGAACATTCCGACCAAGGCGCCCCCCCGGCGCCAGCGTCTCTCCCCGGACGAGTTCCTGCGCCAACAGGCTCTGAACGCGCTGCGCGACTCCTCCTATGCCGACCTCCCGCAGGAGGAGCGCCTCAAGCTGCTCCAGGACATTCGGGACCAGTTGCCGGAGGAGGAGCAGAAGGAGTTCCCCGACAACGATCTCGACAATCTCACGGAAGACGTGAGGGCCAAGCTGATCGAGGCCGCCGAAGCGGCGGATCGGGCGCGGGCGAACGCGCCCGATGCCTCGGGGTTGCCGCCCGTGCCCCCGGGCGGGCCGGGCGTGATGCCGATCCACGCGGCCTCCGGCGTCGGCTACGGCGAGGGGTTCGCGGGCAACGCGCACCGCCACACGCCCGAGGGCTGGATACCGGCCGTGAAGTACCTCGTCGAGGAACTCGGCGCGGATGTGAACGTCCGCGACCACAACGGTTACACGGCGCTGCACAACGCGGCGTCGCGCGGCGACAACGAGATGATCCTCTATCTTGTGGAAGTCGGGGGTGACGTCACCGTCGTCAGCCGCCGCGGCCAGACGACGGCCGACATGGCGAACGGCCCCGTACAGCGTGTCTCGCCCTTCCCGGAGACCGTCGCGCTCCTCGAGAGCCTCGGCTCGCACAACAACGACAACTGCCTCACCTGCTGACCGGCAGAGAACCCTCCAAACCCAACCGAAACCGAGACGGAGAACCATGGCCAAGTACATGTTCCGCACGAGTTACACACAATCCGGCCTCACGGGCCTGATCGCCGAGGGCGGCACCGGACGCCGCGAAGCGCTGCGCCAGACCGTCGAGAGCGTAGGCGGCACGCTGGAAGGCTTCTACTACGCGTTCGGCGACGACGATCTCATTCTGATCACCGATCTTCCCGACTCGACCGCCGCCACGACGCTCTCGCTGAACATCGCCGCGGCCGGGGCCCTGACCGTCTCCGTGACCGTGCTCATCGACCCGGAGACCGTCGACGCGGCCGTCGCCCAAGGCGTCTCCTACCGCCTCCCCGGAGCCTGACGCTCCGCTTCGAAGACGGGGCCTGATCTCGGGCCCCGTCCACTAGCCGCTCCGTCGCGTTGCGCGGGGCCGTTGGCGCGGAGCAAGTTGGGGGCCCCTGTCCACCGGTCCCCGAGCCTGCGAGCTGCGATGCGTATCGGCCCCGTTCTCGTTCTTTCCGTCGGCGTCATCCTCGGCTGCGAACCCGGCGACGGCGCGCCCGGCGTGGCCGGCGAACCGGGGCTGCTCGAGTCCGCCTCGGCCCGGCCCGTAGCGCCCGTGCTCGCCGAGGAACCGCCGCCCCCGTTCGGCGGATATCCCGGCGTGCGGCATGGCGGCAACTACATGCACAACTACTACCTGCCGCCGGCGCCGGGGACGACACCCTGGTTCCCCGCCTGGTCGCCCGACGGCGCATCGATTGCGGTGGGGATGGCCGGTTCCGTCTGGGAAGTGGACGTGGAGACGGGCGATGCGACCGAACTCACCCGCGGGGGCACGTACCACTCGTCCCCTTCCTACTCGCCCGACGGCCGCTGGATCGCGTACACCGCCGACTACGGGGGCGAGCGGATCCAGCTCGAAGTCCTCGACACGGAGACGGGCGAGACCCGGGCGCTCACGGACGACAGTTTCGTGTACGCCGACCCCGTGTTCTCTCCCGACGGCACGCGCCTCGCCTACGTGTCGAGCGCGCCCAACGGGTTCTTCAACGTCTACATCCGGGAGGTGGCGGACGGCGACTGGGCGGGGCCCGAGATCGCGGTCACGAGCGACAACTCCTACGGGAACAACCGGCTCTATTTCGGGCCCATGGACATGTATATCTCGCCCGCGTGGATGCCGGACGGCGAGGAACTCCTCCTCGTCTCGAACCGCGACGTCCCGCTGGGCTCCGGCAACGTGATCCGGGTCCCGGCGCGCGCGGACGGGATCTTGGAGGCGCGGACGGTGCTGCGGGAGCAGACGTTGTACCGCACGCGGCCGGACGTGTCGCTGCACGGCCGGCGCTTCGTCTACTCGTCGACGGCGGGGGCGGCGGACCAGTTCAACAACCTGTACGTGCAGCCGACGACGGGCGGGGAGCCGTACAAGCTCACCTTCTTCGAGCACGACGCCTTCCACCCGCGCTGGTCGCCCGATGGGGAGACGATCGCGTACATCACGAACGAGGGCGGCCTCCCGCAACTCGAACTCATCGAGACGTACGGCGGCGGCCGGCGGCGGATCGAGATCGGGGAGCGCACCTACGCGGGGCCGACGGGCATGCTCTCGGTCACGGTGCGCACGGACGCGAGCGGGCGGGACCCCGTGCCGGCGCGCGTCACCCTTCTGGGGCCGGACGGCAAGTACCACGCCCCGCCCGACGAATACGCCCGCATCGGCCAGCGCGGGCGCTATCCGGCCTTCCACACGGACGGGACGTTCACCGTCGCGCTCCCGCCGGGCGAAGCGGACCTCACCATCGTGAAGGGCTTCGAGGTCGAGCCGCAGCGCATGAAGGTGGCGATCGAGGCGGACGCCACGGTGGAGCTTGAGGTCACGCTGCACCGGTTCGCGGATCTCTCGGCGGACGGCTGGCACAACGGCTCCACGCACGTCCACATGAACTACGCCGGCAACCTCCACAACTCGCTCGAGAACCTGATGTTCATGTCCGCGGCGGAGGACCAGGACATCGTGAACGAGCAGGTGGCGAACAAGGACAACCGGATCCTGGACCACCAGTTCTTCGTGCCCGGGGGCGGCGAGCACCCGGTGTCGGCGGAGACGGAGGACATGGTCGTCATCGTGGGGCAGGAGTACCGGCCGCCGTTCTATGGCCACGTGTTCATGTTCGGGATGCGCGACCACCTCATCTCCCCCTTCACGACGGGATACGAGGGGACCGCGATCGAGAGTCTGTATCCGTCGAACACGGACATGATGCGGAAGGCGAAGGACCAGGGCGCGACGACGGGCTACGTCCACCCCTACTTCGGCGATGTGGACCCGCTCACGTTCGGGCTGATGGGCGGGAAGGGGTTCATGGTCGACGCGGTGCTGGGGACGAGCGACGCGCTCGAGTGGTCCACGGCCGAGCGGGCGGGGTTCTTCCCGCTCTACGCGCTGTGGAGCAACGACGTGCGGGTCTGCGCGACCGGGGGGGAGGACTCGATCAGCAACCTGCACGCCACGCCGCTCGTGGGCGCCATGCGGACGTACGTGCGGACGCCCGACGGGAGCCTGACGGCCGATGGATGGTTCGAGGGCCTGCGCGGCGCCGCGGCGTTCGTGACCAACGGGCCGCTCGTCGAACTGACCGTGAACGGGGAGATCCCGGGTTCCGTGCTGAATCTCGGAGCCGACGCCGCGAGCGTAAGCGTCGAGGCGAGCGTTCGATCGATCGTGCCGCTGACCCGCGCCTGGCTCGTGCGCGACGGCGAGGACGTCCTCGAACTCGAACTCTCCGAGGACCGCATGTCGGCGTCCTACTCGGGCGACGTCGAGATCGACGGGAGCGGCTGGGTCCACCTGCGGGCCGAGGGAGAGCCCGAGGAACGGTTCCCGCTCGACGCGGCCTATCCGCAGGGGTTCACGAACCCGGTCTGGTTCACCGTCGGAGGCGAGGCGATCCGCGACGCGGCGGGCGCGCAGTACGGCCTCGACTGGATCGACGAACTGGAACGCCAGGCGCGGGAGTGGCCCGGCTGGCGGTCGCAGTCGGAGCAGGACCACGTCTACGCCCAGTTCGAGGAGGCCCGGGATGTGTACCGGCGCCTGCTGGCCGAAGCCGGCGGCGGGTGAGCGAGAGGAGCCCGTACCGCACCGACCTCACGCCGCTCGAATTCCTGCGGCGGAGTGCGTTCGTGTACCCGGACAAAGCGGCGGTCGTGCACGGCGGCCGGAGCTACTCCTACCGCGAGTTCGAGCTTCGCGTGCGGCGGCTGGCGGCGGGGCTGCTCCGGGCCGGGCTCGAACCGGGCGACCGGGTGGCGTTCCTGTCGCCGAATACGCCGCCCCTGCTCGAAGCGCACTACGGGGTGCCCGCCGCGGGCGGGGTGCTGGTCGCGATCAACACGCGGCTCGGGGCGGGCGAGATCGCCTACATCCTGGAGCACGGCGGCGCGCGGTACCTGTTCGTCGACCACGCCCTCGAGGACCTGATCGACGGGGACGCGCTGCGCGGCCGCGGCGTGACGGTCGTGCGGATCGACGATACCGGGGCGCCGAACGACCCCTACGAGGCGTTCCTCGCCGATGGCCTCGATTCCGGCTCGGAGTCCGCTTCCGGTTCGGCCGAGCTGCCGCCGCTGCCGGCCGGCCCCGCGGACGAGGAAGCCCCGATCTCGATGAACTACACGTCGGGGACGACGGGGCGCCCCAAGGGCGTCGTCTACACGCACCGCGGCGCCTACCTGAACGCGATCGGGGAGCTCATCGAGATGGAGATGACGCCGGGCGCCGTCTATCTCTGGACCCTCCCCATGTTCCACTGCAACGGGTGGTGCTTCACGTGGGCCGTGACCGCCGTCGGCGGCACGCACGTGTGCCTGAGGGAGGTCGATCCCGGTCGCATCTGGGCGCTCATCGAGTCGGAGGGCGTCACGCACTACTGCGGGGCGCCGACCGTGCAGATCATGCTCGTCAACGATCCGGCGGCCCGGCCGCTGGAGCACGCGGTGCGGACGATGATCGCGGGTGCGCCGCCCTCGCCGACCCTGCTGGAGCAGTTGAAGGCGCTGAACTTCCACCCGATCCACGCCTACGGCCTCACGGAGACGTACGGCCCCACCGCCACCTGCGCGTGGCACGCGGACTGGGACGGGCGCCCGCCCGCCGAGCAGGCCCGGCTGCTCGCCCGCCAGGGACAGGGGTTCGTCACCTCCGACCTCATGCGCGTCGTCGACGAGGAGGGCGGGGACGTGCCGCGCGACGGCGCGACGATGGGCGAAGTCGTGATGCGCGGGAACATCGTCATGAAGGGCTACTACGCGCAGCCCGAGGCGACCGACGAGGCCTTCCGCGGCGGCTGGTTCCACTCGGGGGACCTCGCCGTGTGGCACCCCGACGGCTACGTGGAACTCCGGGACCGGGCCAAGGACATCATCATCTCCGGCGGCGAGAACATCTCCACCATCGAGGTCGAGCAGACCGTCGCCCGCCACCCCGCGGTGCTCGAGTGCGCCGTCATCGCCATCCCCCACGACGAATGGGGCGAGCGCCCCAAGGCCTTCGTCACGCTGAAGCCGGAAGCCGACGCCACCGAGGGCGAGATCATTGAGTTCTGCCGCGACCGCATCGCCCACTTCAAGTGCCCCGACGCGATCGAGTTCGGCCCCCTCCCCAAGACCTCCACCGGCAAGGTCCAGAAGTACATCCTCCGCGACCGCGAATGGACCGGCCGCGAAAAGCGCATCAACTGACCGCCACCTGAGGGCTCGTCGAGGACCCGAGACGTTCCCGCGGACTGTTCAGGCTGTAATCGTAACTCGTTGTTGTATATGTATTTTATGGACATGAGATGTGCTTTTGTTTCACAAAAACTCTGGCCGGGGGAGCTATCCCCCGGACCCCCAGCACGACATCCGCGCCCGAAAGGGGGACCGCCCGACTTCGTTCGTCCTCGGTAGCCCGATGGCGCCGCTACCGGTGGGCGTCGGCCGTGTCTCGGCCTCGCGCGGAAATGCTCGACCGCCAGCCGGTCGGTGAGCAGTTGCTCTGCCGTCTCGGCGCGGCGCTCAACCCCTTCCCGGAGGGATCGTTGGTACGGGAGCGACCCGGCGGGGCGGGCGGCATGAGCTTGCACATGCCGAACAGCCCCTATGCCGCACCGGGCATACCGAAGGGCCGGGTCGCTCCCGTCCACGGCCCGCAGACCCGGATCGGCACCGGCGATCCGCGGGCCGTGGCCCAACCCGAAGCCGTCCGGCGACTTGCGGAACCCACGTCCCGCACGCCCAAGCGCAATTTTCCTGCACAAGCACCCCGATGTCGAATTCACACCTCCGGATCGGCAACGGGCTCTGCCCCCGGCGCTCCAATTCGGACTCCGTCAAGATGGCTCGAACGCCATGTCGAATGGCCGTCGATCACTTCCCCAATCGACACCTCCGCACCGTCTTCATGCGTCCAGGACGCGAGGATCGGAGCAGCCCCTTCATCTCGCCGAGGCGGCGACCCGATTGCCAACAGGCCTACACCAACGCTCCTCGATCACCCCACCGGTGCACGAACCCACGCACGCGCCGACGGACTTCCTCCTCCGCATTGATGATGAAGAAGGTCCGGTTGCTTACCCGGCGCCAATAGTAAGCCATTGTCCCTTCGGGGAGCTGTGTCTTGAGCCACCGGATCTCTTCGAGATGGCCACCTGAGCGTCGGCTGTTGTGGTGGTAGATCACGGCGGCCCTTCCTTCGGCCAGCGCCTTCGCCTCGGCAATTGACATGCCCTTCGCGCTCCCCCTGGTCGTAGGCCTGAAGCGGCCGTCCGGCACGAGGCCGTTGTCAGGGTCGGCGAAGACGAGATCGCAAGCGACAAGTTGATGACGAATCCGATCGAACCACTGGCGCCGCCAGCGCTCGCGGTCGCGAACCTTGACGTTGGCGACCGCGAGGACATCGGCAGCAAAGACAGCATCGCCGAGAATGCCCGTCCGCTGAATGTTCGCTACGGATCGCCGGTCGGGGACCAGTTCTTCCAGCGCGTCGAACAGGTCAGCGTCAAGGTGCCGCCACTCGCTGGGATGTTGGAGATAGGTGGTGTGCCTCCCGTCACCGGCAGGGCCAGCGTCGGGATGCAGATACCAAGCGACACCGAGGCGCTTAGTGCCCCGGATCGCCCTCAGTAGTCCGTACTTGACAAAATCTCCTAGATCCCCGACGTAACGGTCTTGCATGCGACTTCCTCAGCCGTCAATCCGTCGGCGGCTATGGAGGGTTCTCGTGCCGTGTTGGCCGTTTGCGACCGCTTCACCATCGCAGTCTCGCCGTCCATATCCTCCTGTTCGCTGAACGCGGCCAAACCCGGTCGGGCCGAAAGCGTCCGGCAACGTGACCGCCGTCGCCGTAGACGCCCTGTCCATGGTCGGAACATCGACAGGGCCAACGTCGTCACCGTCCCACCTGACATTCAGAATTCGCGAGCACACGCTCGAACGGGCGAGGGGTAAAGACCCGTACTCAAACCTTCCTGACCCGCATCAGGCTGAACTCTTGAACGGCAGGACACAACGACAGGCGGGGCCTCCCAGCCCGACTCGTCCGCTCCGAGAGCTGCTGAGGCAGCTGCGCTCAGGAGCGCAAAGGGATTGGCGTAGCTTAGGTCCACCGTGTAGCTGAGGTCGGCAAGCGCCTGTAGCGTCACCGCGCTCGTCGGGACGTGGCCGCTCCGACTCCAAGCCGCTGACATGATTTCAGATCCGAACACGCTGCTCCGCCACTGGCCATTGGAACCGTCCTGCTGCAATGGTATTTTCGGCCCCGTGTAGCTCGTACCCCCCGCGGCATCAAAGGCTTCCTCAGCGCGCGGCGAGACGACGTGGGTGTCCGGTGCCTGTTCCGATGTGCTCGGGTCCATTAGTTGGCCGCGGGGACCCCAGAGCGCCTCCCCGAATCCGAGAGCGTGCCCGAGCAGGCGGCGTGCGATGATGTCGAGCCAATGCGGATCACGAGTTACCGCCGGATCGAAATCCGCATAGCCTTGGTAAGGGATGCGATGCGGAAACATGTCGGTCAGGCCGCAGACCCCACCGCTGGTTATTTCCCCTTCGCCGTATTCGATGGTCACGAGGACATCGTCGATGATGGGAGACGGCAAGGTCCACGGCCGAACCCCGTAGCACAACGGTTTTTCAAATCCAAACAGGTCGGGTGCCTCCGTGTCACGCAGTATCTCCATCCAGTATTCGGCTTGCGATTCCATCGCGTCGCGGATGTCGTCGGGAGTCTCCGGGGAGAACAGCAACTGGATCTGAAAGCCCGGTTCCGTTTCGCCGCAGGCGTTGCCCATCCAGTTTTCCCTTGAGATGTACGACTCGAAATCCCCGCCGCGAGGTACACACAGGCTCGTTGCCCACGACCAAAAGTGATGCATGTTCAACGCCAGAACTTCGGGCGGGATTTCTCCCCGGAGCCCGGGGTTGACGGCAACGTTGAGTTCCTCAAGATCCTTGAGCTTACCCAACTCCACGGGGATAGGACCGGAGAGGTTGTTGTTGTTTAGGCGTAGGATCTTCAGGCTGGTGTCGCCTAGTCCAGAGGGGATCGGGCCGCTGAGATCGTTTTCGTCCAGCATTAGCCAAATTAGATCATCGAGGCCACCGAGTTCGGGCGGAATCGGACCCGTCAAAAAATTGCTCGACAAATCAAGAGTTCTCAGATCGCGCAATCCCGCAACTCCAACCGGAATCTCACCAGACAGCCGATTACCGTAGAGAATCAGTTCCTGCAGATTTTTCGCCTTGCCTAAGCCATCAGGTATTTCACCATCAAGGTTGTTGCTGTTCAGTTGAAGGCTTTCAAGATTACGCATTCCAACGACAGGAGTGAGACCACCCGTCAACTCATTCCCAAAAGCCCAAAAGACCTTTAGCTTTTTCAGTTTGGAAAAGGAACCCGGAATCTCCCCCGTCAGTCCGTTATCCCTGATGAAAAGCTTCTCCAGATTCGACAACGTACCCAATTCATCCGGGATTCTACCCGTCAAACCTGTGGCATCTAGATCGAGATGGACGAGATTTGGGAAATTCGTTCCATTGATCCAACTGGGGATGACTCCGCCAATGCGATCATTACCCCAGAAAACCATTTTTTCCAACATTTCCAGTTGCGCCAGATTTCCCGGCAACCCTGAGCTACCACAGTTTAGATGATTCCCGCCCACATCTCCCAGATTCAACTCAGTAACGCGACCATCATTGGTGGTCTTCACTCCCGCCCACCGGCGAAGGGGGAGCTTACTCGTCCAGTTTCTCTGCTTGAGCCAGCCCGACCCATTGCAAGTAGCATAGAGTTGAGTCAACACCGCACGATCACCCGTCACCTGATTTGGATCCGAGATCTCAATCTTGCGGGGTGCCGTGCAGTCGTTGCTTTTGTCGGCATCTCTGCCATCAGTGGCAATACAGGCGTAGAACCAGTAAGCCCCTACCGCATCAACCCTGACTTCAAGAGATACGGTTTGTTCAGCATCTCCTGCCAATTCCGCTAGATTCTCGCTACCCAGATCAGTATCACTCGCATCCTTGACGTTGTCAGTGGATCTCGTGAATGTCACCTTGGTAGGAGTCGATGTGCCGGTACCCTTATTCTCCACAGTTACAGAAAGCTGAAACGGAACACCTTGATCTGTCGGTGTAGAATGATTGAATTTTGCAGCCGCCAGATCATACGGCCCTAAGCAATCAGGGAGCAGGCCTTTCGCCTCATCAAGATTCGGTAGCCAAGTTTTTACTGCCGCATCATCAGGCGTACAAATCTTTGTCCCCGTCACATCTAGATAAGTCAGAGCTTCAAGATTTACCACCGTTGAAGGCAACGGACCCTGAAGTTTGCCTTCACCATTGAAATCTAGCGTCGTCAGGCTGGTCAAATTCCCAAGCTCGGAAGGCAAAGTTCCATCGAGCCAAAACCTATGCGTGGCGGCATACGAGCCTGTGGTAATGTTTGTGACTCGCTGCACGGCTGAGCTATCTGTCCACTCTAATCCTGGCCAGTTTAGCGGTCCCCCAGAGGGTGAAGAATTCTGCCACCCCGGTTCCCAGAACGTACCAACTCTGAACTTTTCATTCCATTCGGGATAATTCGTACTCGAACGAAATGCTAACAGAGCTTCATGATCCCCACACGCCGCCATGGGATCAACGCCGTCACCGGAAGCCTTACCATAAAGTTCGTTGAGCCATGATTCAAGTGTCGCAGGTACGCATAGGTTGGTTCCAGGATCTGTGTTGAATACCTGCAGGTCACTCAGATTCTTGATAGATTCCGGCAACGCACCTGTCAGACCCGGGTTACCACCTATCACAATCACATCGAGCTTTGATAAATCACCAATCTCACTGGGGAGCTCGCCCTTCAGACCATATCCGTTCCGATAGCCAGAGCCGTCAAAGTAGAGTTCTATTACTCTACCTTCCGCATTGACAGACACCCCCGCCCACGTACTCAGACTCAGGGTATCCGAGCCCAACCATCCATCGTTATCAACCCAGTTCGGACCATCTAACGCATTGTAGATGGCTGTGAGTGCAACCCTATCCGCTGCCACATCCTTTGATGTTTGATTTGGCAGCAAGCTCTCAAATGGCGTGCTAGATATCGCGCTAGGTGGTGGTCCGATGGCACTGTCATCGCATCCCCAGAACAGAGGTAAAAGCAGGATGCTCGCACCTGTGATGAGATTTTCTTAGAAGGGATCGCATGTTACAACTCCTTCGTCCTGTAGAGACCAAGAATTTCGGCGTGGTCTCGTCGCCTGCCAGTTGAGTTTTATGGTCGCCGGACAAGGTGGGCTTCGCCCACTTCCGGTTCCCGTGGGGGCCGCCGCTACCTGCTTGTGGTCGTGCTCGGCTACGCGCGGCTGCTGTGGCTCCGGTCTACGGTCGGCGGGACCATGGCGACGCTGTTCGAGGGTCGGGATGCGGCCCTCGGCTTCTTCGGCGGCGTCCCGCGTGAGCAGTTCGGCGATCTTCTGCATGGCCAACCAAACCCTAAACCCGTTCACAAGCGGAGTCGGCCCGACTACTTGGATGAGGGTCGGGCCGTTGTGAACTGCCACGCAGGAGACGCGGGTAACCCTGCCTTTTCGCCCGGTTGAGGGAGCTACCCTCGTAAATCTAACTGCTTGGGCTCTTGTATCCGGCAGGCGACCCGACACCAGAATCGGCGTCGTGGTCCTGCTGGCAATTCACGCTGATAACATATGGGGTGAGCCGTGGCGCTGGCAAGCGGTGAGCGACTGACCTTGCTGTATCAAGGGGTCGTTCATAGCTTTCAGGGTGTTGCCTGAGACCGCAAGGAGGGTGGCGGCCCCGGCAGGGATTTAGAATCCCCCCAGCCACTCGGGTGCGCTCTCTAGATTGCCACGGGGCCGTCATCTCTTGCTAACTTAATGCTAAAAGGAGCGGCGCGTCGGTATGCGACCTCAACACCGTTCCGACGGGCCGCCAGCGGAGAGTCAACCGCCCCGCGAGGGGGATTCGTCGCCCCAGCCGCCCGGCTTGGGGGCCGACGCCCGGACGCCGCGATCCCCGACGCGCTATTGACTCGGCTTGCTCACGGACGCCTTCTTGAACGCGGGGTGCAGCCGATGAACGAGTTCGACGAAGGCGTCATTCTGCGGGCCCATCGGTTCCGGGCCGAGTTGGCCGGATACCGGATCGAGCGCGGCCACTACATGGACGGCGAGGACGATCGCGCGGACCGGTGGTACGTGGTGCCCTCCTCCCGGGAGGTCTCGACGGACGCCGACCGGTCGGGAGCGGGGTTCCGCACGGTCGCCGAAGCGGCGGACGAGGCCGTGGGGCTGGCCGGCGAGAGGCGGGGTCCGACGCACGGGGGTACCGATTCGGGCTCGCCCGGACGCTCGTGACGGACGACGAGAAGCGGGTCAGATACGGACCGGCGGAGCTTCTCCCAGGAGTGGGGACTTCGTGTCGGACGACGATCTGAACGCTCGGGTGCTGGGTTGGCTCGAAAACGGTGGCCAACGCCCGCATCCACGGGTCCGCTGAAGAAGCGCCCCGTGGACCGGTTTCGAGGTTGATCGGCCGCACCTGAAGCCCTTGGCCCGCTGGCCCTACCGGCTCGTGTCGCCGCTTCGCCCCGAGCCCTCGGAGGGACGGGACGAGGCGGCGGCGTAGGAAACACTTCCGGCTGTCCATGGGCGCCGGAGCAAGCGAGGTCGGACCATGGCATTGAAGGGTTCCGGAACGGCAGCGCTCATGACCATTCTGCTAGTCGCGTGCGGGGACTCCGCGACACCGCCCGACTCTTCGCCTCCGCCTCCGCCGATGATACCGCCCCTGACGGTTTCGGTAAGTCCAACCGAGGCGACGATTGTTGCGCTGGACGATACGGTTCGGCTCACGGCGGAGGTGCGCGACCATACCGGCGGGGTGATCCCCGCCGCATCCGTCAGTTGGTCGAGCACCGATGCGTCGGTCGCGCGCGTGGACGATTCGGGGCTGGTCACGGCGCAGGCCAATGGGACGACGACGATCAGGGCCCGTACGGGGCGGGGTTTGGGCGATGCGCTCATCACCGTGATGCAGATCCCGACCAGCATGGCGGTGGCTCCGGCGCGGCTGAATTTCAGGAAGATCGGCGAGACAGCCCACCTGACCGCCTCGGGCGTGGACGCCAACGGCCACGCCATCGTGGGCGACACCATCGCCGCCACCTGGTCGAGCGACGACGCGTCGGTTGCAAGCGTGGACTCGACAGGCCTGGTGACGGCAGTCCGTAATGGATCTGCGGTAGTGAGAGCGACGTGGCGCTCCTACGCCTTTACGGTTGCCGTCACGGTCACGGATGCATCCGAGGATCGGGAAGCTCTCGAAAGTCTTTACCGTGCCGCCGGCGGCGATGCTTGGCACAGCAATCGGAGTTGGTTGAGCGGTGCGCCTCTTTCCGAGTGGCATGGGGTGCGGGTCGCTCCGAACGGCCGCGTCGATGGCCTCGACCTTACGGGCAACGGCTTGACCGGGTCCATCCCGGCCGAACTGGGAAACATGGCGAACCTGCGATTCCTTCGGCTCGGCGACAATGAGTTGACCGGGCCGATTCCCCCGGAGCTGGGCAAGCTCAACCTGCTGGAGTCGCTAGAGCTGCTGCGGAGTGGAGTGAACGGTCCCGTTCCCCCGGAACTCGGAGGCCTGATCTCCTTGACGCAGCTGTTCCTCGGCCAGAATGACTTGTCAGGACCGTTGCCGGTCGAGATCGGCGATCTCACGAGGCTGAGGAATCTCCAACTCCTGCATAACCCGCGTCTTACGGGAATTCTCCCTATCAGCCTCGCGAATCTGAGGGAGTTGTCCAGTTTTATCGCGTACGGAACGGGTCTATGCGCTCCGTTAGGTGACGCGTTTCGCGAGTGGCTGAACGGCATCGAAGATCATCTGTTGGACGAATGTGCCGAGGACGATGTTCAGCGGCTCTTGTTGAGGGAGTTTTTCGACAGTACGGGTGGCGAGTCTTGGATCAACGGAGAAGGCTGGAATTCCGACGCGGACGTGGGGCACTGGTACGGGCTTGCATCGGAGGATGGGTTGGTACGGTCCATCTCGCTGGCGGGCAACGGTCTGACGGGTCAAATACCTTCCTCGGTCGTGACGATCCCGAAACTGCGAGACCTGGATCTTCGCGACAACGGTCTCGTTGGGCAGATTCCGGCGGGAATCGGCTATTCCAACGCGCTCACCGACCTGCGGCTTGGCGGGAATGCGGGGTTGGAGGGGGCGTTCCCGTTCAGCATCACGGACCTGGAGCTGGAGGTTCTCGAATACGGGGGGACTGGGCTCTGCATGCCCCCGACTCGGGGTTTTCTCGACTGGCGTGAACGTGTCGACGTGGTGGAAGGACCCCTGTGCGAGAATGTCGAGGATGTGCGGGTGGGGCTTGGGGGCTACGTCACGCAGGCCATTCAGCGACCTGAAGGGGACGTTCCGCTCGTCGCGGGCCGTGACGCTCTGCTGCGAGTGTTTCTCACCAGCGGCACGTCGAATTCCTTCTGGGCACCCAAGGTCGTGGTCGTGCTTGGGATAAGCGGGAGAGAAGTGTTGCGAGATACGATTCCCGCAAGGCACCCCGTAATGGCTACCTTTGCCGACGAGGGCGATATACTTCGATCCTACAACGTTCCGGTCCCGGGCGAATTGGTCCGGCCGGGACTCGAATTCGTGATCGAAGCGGATCCGGATGGGTTGCTGCCGCTGGCCGACGGTAGCCAGGTCCGGTATCCGGCCGCCGGTGCTGCCTCGGTGGGTGTGGTCGAGACGCCTCCAATGGAACTTGTGGTGGTTCCGGTGGTCGAGGCGGCGGCCCCCGACTCCTCAATCTTCGAGTGGACGAACAACGTTGCCGACGACAGTCGGGAAGTGGGCCTTCTGCGCTACGCCTTTCCGTTCTCCGAGTTTCACGCGAGGAGTCGCGAGACGTACGTGACTTCCAGTGCGCTGCATACCATGGACGGGCAGCGGAGATTGGTTCTCGAAATCGAAGGGCTTCGTGCCATTTCGGGAGGTTCCGGCTACTGGTATGGGGCGGCGGCAACCGTGAATGGTTTTGTTCGCGGCGCCGGACTGCTCGCCGGGCGCGCGAGCATGGGGAAGCCGTCGATTGCGGAACTTGCCCATGAAGTGGGGCACAATCTGAATCTGCGACATGCTCCCTGCGGGAACCCTCTTTGGACAGAGCCCGATTTTCCCCACCCGGACGGGGGCATCGGCGCGTGGGGTTATGATTTCCGCGACGGTACGGCGGTTTCTCCCGAGACGCGCCGGGACGTCATGGGATATTGCTACGGGCAGGCCTGGCTGAGCGATTACTTTTGGGAGAAGGTGCTCGTCCACCGGGACAGCGTCGGAACCGATGCCCGGGTTGCCGCGTTGCGGTCCCCCAAATCCGAGTTGCTCGTGCTGTGGGGCGGTGTCGCCGATGGGGAGCTTCGGATCGAGCCCGCCTACCGGATAACGTCTGCGGAACGTCTTCCGCACGGGCCCGGCCCGTACCGTCTCGAAGGGTTCGCGGATGGTGTTCCGGAATTCTCCTTCTCGTTCACGCCGGGAGAAGACAAGTTCGGCAACAAGTACTTTTTCTTCATGATCTCGGCGAGGCCTTTGGACCGGATCACGCTCACGGGACCGGAAGGGACGGTGACGATCGGCGAAGACGATGAACGTACGATCACGGTCGTTCGTGATGGGTCGGGAAGTATCCGGGGTATCCTGCGCGACTGGAGCGGCGATCTTCCGGCTGCTCTGGAACCCGTCGCCGGTCTCGATGTCGCGACGTATCGTGCGCTCGGCGGCGAGAGAAGATAACCCCTGCGAAACTTGGTTGGACACCGCGGTTGAGCGGACGTGGGAACTTCGTGTAGCGACGGCGGGCGGTACACCCACAACCGACCGCAACTCTGGTCTCCCGATCCCCGCAGGCGGTTGCCAAGTCTGCTCGTTTCGGGTTTTTTCTGACGAGCCCGGGGGACCGATGCGACGAGCAGGTGCCGAGCGGTGACGATGCGCCGACAGCTCTCAGCGCGGGTTTCGGTACCGCACTCTAGAAGGTTCCGAGGCGGGCGAGTTGTTCGAGCAGGTAGCGACCGAATCCAGGGATGAGGCCACGCTGGGAGAATACGGACGTCATCTCCTGCGCACGGATAGACCGGCGGAGGCCCTCGACGTCGCCCGCCACGACGCGCTTCGTCCATAACGCCGCGGGAAACCCGTGCAAATCACAAGGCCGCCTTCGCCGCATCGTCGGGATGAAGGATCTGCCGTGATCGGGCTTCCCTGGAGGACTGATCCGACGGCTATTCGGCAATGGCGGTCGAGCCGCCTCGCGGCGTCCGGATTCGGCGTAGCCCGCTGCCGATCCGGAGCAGCGCATTGGACATCGGGGCGCGTGTGCAGGGAAATCGCGAGCGGGCGTGCGGAACGCGGATTCCGCAAGTCGCCGGGCGGCTTGGGGTTGAGTCACGGTCCGCGGATCGACGCTGCCGATCCGCCTCTCCGGGCCGTGGCCGGGAGGCCCCGCCCTTCTGGATGTCCGGTGCGGCATAGGGGGAGGGCGGCATGTGCAGGCTCATGCCGTCCTCCGGGCGGATCGCTCCCGACCAGCAATCCCTCGCGGGAAGGCCGTCTCGGCGTGCGTTTCGAGGCGGCGGTGCACTTGGTC
>NZ_CANPVT010000021.1 GCF_947581735.1 Candidatus Palauibacter soopunensis | reverse complement strand
GAGACTCCGAGTACTGGCACCTGACCGGCGCGGCGAACGTCGCGTACCTGAAGCCCCTAGCCGAGGACGCCGCGACCAACGTCGCGCTCGTCTGCGAATCCGGGCGCATCTACTCGTTCCTCGTCTCCGAGCACGCCGAGGAGCCGACCCACCTGGTCTTTCGCGTCGAGGCGGGCGCGGAGGCGGCGGGGATGGCCGGTGGGATGGGTGGACCCGCGTTCGTCGCGCGGAGCGAAGTCACGGCCTACCAAGAGATGGCGGCCGAGGCTGCCGAAGCCGTCCGTCGCGCGCGAGAACGGGCCGAGGCCGGGATCGGCGAGGCACGCGAGCAAGCCGCGAGTGAGATCGAGGCGTTCCGTGCCGCCTATCCCGCAAGGCTCGCGTTCGAGTACCGGCTGGACCGGGGAGCGTCGGGGCGGCCGTTCCTGGTCGAGGCGATGTGGCACGACGGACGGTTCACGTACATCCGCTCGCGCGCGCAGGAGTCGCCTGCGCTCTACGAGATGAAGGACGGCGAGCCGAGCCTGATCGCCTACGACCTCACCGACGACGGGCTGTACGTCGCCCGCCAAGTCCTGGGCGACGGGTGGCTCCAGATCGGGGACAAGCGGGTGCGTTGGCGGTTCGAGCCCCGGGAGGGCTCACGATGAGCCGCTGGAAGCAGTGGGTGAAGGAGCCAAAGGGCGCGCTGCCGGGCGGCCTCGTCACGAAGGCGGGGATCGTTCTGATCGCCGTGCTGGTTGCCGGACTTCTGTTCTCGTCGTCGCTCGCCGGTCCCGGTGAAGACGAAGCCGCCGCGGGAGCGCCCGCGCAGCCGCGAGCGGTGAACGACCGCGAGGGCCGGTCGTTCGAGGAGGGCATCCGCGACGAGACGGAGCGCGAGACGCAACGGGCCGCCGCCCGGAACCGCGCCGCCCCACCGGACCGGGATGCCGGAGCCCCCTCCGGCGCGGGGTCGGTAGGTGCGGGGTCCGCAGGTACGGATGCCGGCGGTGGTAGTCGAGCCCCCGGCATGGGCCGCGCCGAGTTCGAGTTGCGCGAGGCGCTCCGCCTCGAAGAGGTCGAGCGCAGGACGCGCTCGCTCCGCTCGTTGCCCGTCGCACAGTCGCACCGAGACCCGAATGGATCCCCGGATGCGGCGGCGGCGTCTTCCCTGCCGCCCGAGTCTCCCGATGCGGCACTCGACGGGGCGCTCGCGTCCCTCGGGCAATCCCTCGCCGCCCTTGAGGCCGAGATGGCGGCCGGACTGGCCGCCGGAGAGTTCGCGCCCGGCGTACCGACACCTCCCGGCAGAACCTCCACGCCGGAGCCCAGCCGTTTGGTGCGGCCGGATGACCCGGCGGGCTGGGAGCGCATCCACGAGGGCACGTTCCTTGAGGCGGTGCTGGTGACCCAGTTGTCGGGCGAGTTCCCCGGCCCCGTGCTCGCCATGGTGTCGGCGCCGCTCTATTCGGCCGACCGCCAGCGCGTTCTGATCCCGCGCGGCGCCCGCGTCGTCGGCATGGCCCGGGCGGTCGAGACCCAAGACCAGAGCCGTCTGGCCGTGGCGTTCCACCGGCTGCTGCTGCCCGGCGGAAGCTGGGTGGACCTTGAGTTCACTGGCCTGAACCAGGTGGGCGAGAGCGCGCTCAAGGACCAAGTGAACCGGCGCTACCTCTCGACCTTCGCCGCCGCCGGAGCGGTCGGGGCGCTGAGCGGTCTCACGCTGGCCGGAGCGTCGCCCTACGGACTCCGGGCGGGCGTCGGCCAGGGGCTCGGTGGCAGCGCCACCTCGATGCTGGACCGATACCTGAACCGGATGCCGGAGATCACGATCCGCGCGGGCCACCGGCTCCGCGTCTGGCTCACCTCCGATGTCCTCGTCCCCACCCCTCCGACAGACCGATAAGAGAAAGGACTTGTCCATGCGATTCCGTTCCCTCGCCACCGTTTTCCTCGTGCTGCTCCTGATGCTGGCCAGCGCCGCTCCCGCGAGCGCGCAGTTCGACTTCGGGAGCTGGTTCCAGCGGGCCACGATCATCGCGAACCAGATCACGCAGATCTCGCACCAGGTCACCCAGATCCGGTCGATGGCCCGCCAGCTTACGGAACTCGAAGACCAGCTCGACCACATGGAGCGCGCCGCCAAGGGCGAGATCGACGCGCTGCTCCAGCCGTTTTCCGACCTGTCCGCCGATCCCGTGGGCCTCGTGCGCGACGGACTCGGCTGGCGCTCGGACTTCACCGGCCCGGCCCGGGGCACGGTCGACGCCGTCCGGAGGATGGGCAGCGGACGCTCGTTCACGCGGCACTGGAGAACCATCCGCCACGCCGCCGACCGGGTGTCGGACGCCGACATCCTGGCTCTGTTTGCGAACCTTCCGCCCCAAGCCGCGACGCGCGCGCTGGAGGACCACCGCCGCGCCCGCGAGGCCGCCGACCGGCAGCGCGTGCTGGACTACGCGGCGCTGGACGCGGCCGCCGCGCTCGCCGGGACCATCGAGAGCGCCCAAGGCTCGTTCGCGGACCTCACTGCGAACGGAAACCTGTCCAACACGGCCCTTCAGCAGGCCGGAGTCGCGGCCTCGCTGAGCCAGGGGAGGATCAACGCGGCCCTCGGCCAAGTGCTCGCCCATCAGACGGCAATGGAGGCGAGCCGGGCGAGGCAGGCCGAACTCGCGCACCTGGACTGGCTGGGCCGCTGGCACGATGGCCGTGCGCGGGCGAACGCGTTCGCCGGGACCATGCGGAACGCGGCTTCGCTGAACCGGGCCGCGCTCAGGGACGGGCTCCTGTTCCGCGTCCCGTCGTTCTACCGGTAGGGCGCGACGGCCATGCAACTGCCCCCGCAGTCCATCGACCCGAACGTCCCGGCGCAGATCCCCGCCGATCAGCTTCAGGACTTCAAGAGCTTCCTCGACGTGGTGCTCGACACCGTCGTCGGCGGGGCCGCGCCCGACGTTCACACGCTCGGGCTCCAGCTCTGGGGCGGGCTCGCCGCCGTGATGGTCGCCTGGACCGGACTCAAGATCGCGTTCAGCGGCACGTTCCAGCCCTGGGAGATCATCAAGCTCGTAATCGGGATCGCGATCCCCCGCACCCTGCTCCACTACTATGTCGTCCCGATCCCCGGCGTCGGGCTGACGTTCCCCGCCATGATCGCCGGAGGCGGAATCTGGCTTCAGAACTTGTTTCTGTCCGACGTGGTGTCGGCAGGGTACACCGAGATGACCGCGCTCGTGCAGGCGTACTCCGCGCACCTGAGCGCCGCATGGTCCACGGGGAACCTGCTCTCGATCGTAACGGCCGGCGCGACCGTGATCTTCTCCTCGCTCATCACGCTCGTGATGGGCGCCTCGCTCGTGGTCTGCCTGCTGGCGCTGTTCTGCGTCACCTACGCGCAGGTGATCTGGGCGCAGGTCGCCATCGCCATCGCGATCCTGCTCGGTCCGGTGTTCATCGCGTTCCTGCTCTTCGAGCCGCTCTCGTTCCTGTTCTGGGGATGGTTCCGGACGCTGATGGTCTACACGCTCTACGGCGTCGTGGCCGGGGCCGTGCTTCGGGTCTTCATGGGCGTCGGCATGGGCTACATCACGACCTACGCCGATGCCCTCATGGGCACGGGAACGGCGGACCCGTTCGAGCTCTGGCTCTGGGCCGTCGTCCTCATGCCGCTCGTCGTCTCCGGCCTCATGGCCGGGCTCAAGGTCGGCGAACTCGCCTCGATGCTCGTGTCCGGTTCCGGCTCCGCCGGGTCCGGGTTCGTCGCGCTGATCATGCAGGGAGCCAGCAAGGCTGCGGCTCCCGCCAAGCCCCCCGTCTGAGCCCCAAGGAGTAGCCGATGATGAAACGAGACCGTGACGCCGGTCGCGAGTACGCCGAGATCTGGGGCGAGGCGGTGCAGGCGAACAGGAAGCTGCGGACGATCCTGATCTTCCTCTCGGCAAGTATGGCCCTCGGCGTCTTCGTCCTGCTGCGGATCGCGGGCACCGAGCCGCCCAAGCCCATCGTGATCCGGGTCGACGACGTGGGCCGAGCCGAGGCGCTGGCCTACGAGGCCGCGACCGCCCAGGCCGATCCGCTCGATCCGACGACGAAATACTTCCTGAACCGGTTCGTCCACGACTTCCACTCGCGCCGCCGGGCGACCGCCCAGGAGCACTGGACCCGCAGCCTCCGGTTCCTGAGCACCGATCTCGCGAACGCGGCGTTCCAGCGGGACGGGGCCGAGGTCGCGGCCACGGCGGCCGGAACCGCCGAGACCGAACTCGAAGTCGAGCAGGTCGTGCTCCGCATCCACCCTGCGCCTGAGCCGCCGCACGGCGCGACGGCGGACTTCGACCTCGTGCATTTGAGGGGCGAACAGGAACTGCGCCGCGAACGCTGGTCGCTGACGCTCCGCTTCGAGTTCCTCGACTCGGTCCCGCCCGAGCTGGTCGTCCACAACCCGATGGGCCTCCTCGTCACCTACATGCGGGCCGACCTAGCGCTCGTGACCGGGGAGTCGCCGTGATCGCCCATCTGAAGGGCCGCGAGAAGGCGCTCGAAGCGTTCGGGTGGACGGGCCGCGAGGCCGAGTGGATCGCGCTGGTCTGCCTCCACAGCGGCGTGTTCACCCGCGATCAGATCTCGGACTGGCTCCGAATCGACCGCTTCAAGGCGCTCCGCTTCGTGCAGGACATCACCGAGCGGAGGCTGGCGGCCGAGGATACCCACGAGGGCCGCAAGGTCTGCCGGATCTGCGCGCGCGCCGTCTACCGGGCGCTCGGCGCCGAGGACATCCGCCACCGCCGGATCGCGTCCTCCGAGGTGCTCCTTCGCCGCTTGCTCTCACTCGACCACGTGATGGGGCACGCTGGCAAGGCGTGGCTGCCGACCGAGCCCGAGAAGGTCGCGGCCTTCGAGGAGATTGGGATCGACCGCCGGGTCCTGCCCGTGCGTGTGTACCGGGGCGCCGGCGGCAATACGCGCCGCTACTTCCCCCTCAAGTTGCCCGTCGCGCTCGACGCCGGGGGCGGGGTGTTCGTCTACGCCGATCCGGGCCACGAGACCGCTGCGGGTCTCCACTCCTGGGGCCGCGCCCACCGGCAACTCTGGGCCGCGCTCCAGAAGCGGAGCCGGCCGGTTGAGGCTGTCGCCGTCGTTCGCACCGACCGCGAGTTCGAGCGGGCCGAGAAGGTTCTCGGCAACTGGACCGACCCGGCCCGGTCCCCCAGCCGCTCGCGGGCGTCGGCGACCGGTCCTGAGATCCGCCGCGAGATCGAACGGATCGAACAGGGCATCCGCGGCAGGGACGAGAGCGTGATCGAAGAGCACGGCAGCCTCCGGGGCTGCCTGGCGCGGCTCGCCGAACTCCGGGCCGCGCTCCCGACCGCGCCGTCCGAAGCGATGATCGACGGCTTCACGGTATGGCGGTCGAGGCGGCTCTCGGGAGACCCGTTTTGATCGCCGGACCCGGGGTGCCGATGCCGATCCGGCGTGCACATCCCATGTCGGGGTGCTTGTGCACGGAAACCGCGTTCCCGTGTGCACGACGCCGATCCCGCATGTCGCTGGCGCGCTTGCGGTTGCACCACGGCCGCCGGACCGGCGATGCCGATCAGGCCATCGAGGCCGTGGCTGGGAGCGACCCCCCATCTCGGCATGCCTCGATCGGCATCGGGGAGGATGGCGATGTGCATCCCCATCCTCCCCTCCGCTGCGGGGTCGCTCCCAGCCAGCAGTCCCTGTACCCCTGATGTACCCATTCGAGCGTGTTTCACGTTAGATCGAAGGACTC
>NZ_CANPVT010000020.1 GCF_947581735.1 Candidatus Palauibacter soopunensis | reverse complement strand
GTCCTGCTGACGCTGCTTCTGGCCGTGGTTCCCTGCGATGCCGCCGCGCAGCAAGAGAGTGCTGATGCCGCCTACCTGCGCGTGCCCGTGCCGGAGGAAGGCGAAGAGCGGATCCCCCGGCTCCGCGCACGCGTGCGGCATACCACGGTCATCGTGCTTCCGGCCGGGGAGCGGATCCTCGACTTCGTGGCCGGCGACTCCGAGTACTGGCACCTGACCGGCGCGGCGAACGTCGCGTACCTGAAGCCGCTGGCCGAGGATGCGGCGACGAACGTGGCGCTCGTCTGCGAGTCGGGGCGCATCTACTCGTTCCTCGTCTCCGAAGACGGGGAGAAGCCGCCCCACCTGGTCGTCCGCGTAGAGGCGGGCGCGGAGGGAGAGGCTCCGTCCGGGGCCCCCGGGTTCGTGGCCCGGAGCGAAGTCTCCGCCTACCGCCAAATGGCGGCCGAGGCCGTCGAAGCCGCCCGCCGCGCACAGGAAAAAGCCGAGGCGGGGATCGTCGAAGCCCGCCGGCGAGCCGAAGCGGAGATCGAGGCGCTCCGCTCGGAATATCCCACACGCATCGCGTTCGAGTACCGCCTTGACCGGGCGGCCACGCGGCGGCCGTTCCTGGTCGAGGCGATGTGGCACGACGGCAAGTTCACCTACATCCGCTCGCGCGGCCAAGAGTCTCCCGCAGTATACGAACTCAGGGACGGCGAGCCGGCGGTCGTCCTCGTACAGCTCGCCGGGGACGGCCTCTACATCGTGCATCATGTGATGAGCGACGGGTGGCTCCAGATCGGCGAGCGGCGGGCCGGGTGGCGGTTCGAGCCCGGGGATGGCTCGAAATGAGCCGCTGGAAGCAGTGGGTGAGGGAGCCGAAGGGCGCGCTTCCGGGCGGCTTCGTCACGAAGGCCGGGATCGCACTGATCACCGTGCTCGTGGCAGGTCTGCTGCTCTCCTCGTCGTTTTCCGGTCCCGACGAGACGGCCGAGGGCGTCGCTCCCACGCCGGCCCGGCCCGTGGACGACCGCACGGGCCGGTCGCTCGACGGGCGCCTCAGCGACGAAACCGACCGTCAGAGCCAGCAGGCGGCGGCGGATGCGGATCGGGAACGGCGGCAGTCCGGTGCCCTAGGGCAGGACACGGCGGCAAGTTCAGGCAGGGCCGGGGCCGGCATGGGCCAGGCCGAGTTCGAGTTGCGCGAGGCGCTCCGGCTGGAGGAGGTCGAGCGCAGGACGCGCTCGCTCCGCTCGCCACCCGTCGCGCAGTCGCACCGGGATCCGAACCGAGCCTCGGACGAGGCGGCATTTCTCGTGGCGCCCGAGTCTCCAGACGCGTCGCTCGACGGCGCGCTCGCTTCCCTCGGGCAGTCCCTCGCCGCCCTTGAGGCCGAAATGGCGGCCGGGCTGGCCGCGGGAGAGTTCGCGCCCGGCGTCGGAGGCCCGGCACCGCAGGCGGACGTTCCCGCCGCGCCGCGCACCTCCGAGCCCGGCCGTTTGGTTCGGCCGCACGACCCGCCGGGCTGGGAACGCATCCACGAGGGCACGTTCCTGGAGGCGGTGCTCGTCACCCAGTTGTCGGGGGAGTTCCCGGGCCCGGTGCTCGCCATGGTGTCGGCGCCGCTGTACTCGGCCGACCGGGAGCGGGTGCTGATCCCGCGCGGCGCGCGCCTCGTCGGCACGGCCCAGGCCGTCCAGAACCGGGACCAGAGCCGCCTCGCCGTCGCGTTCCACCGGCTGCTGCTGCCGAGCGGAAGCTGGGTGGACCTTGAGTTCACCGGCCTCAACCAGGTGGGCGAGAGCGCGCTCCGCGACCGGGTGAACCGCCACTACCTCTCGACGTTCGCGGCCGCCGGAGCGGTCGGCGCGCTGAGCGGGCTCACGCTCGCCGGAGCCTCGCCCTACGGACTCCGGGCAGGCGTCGGGCAGGGACTCGGGGGCAGCGCCACCTCGATGCTGGACCGGTATCTGAACCGGCTCCCCGAGATCACGATCCGCGCGGGCCACCGGCTCCGCATCTGGTTCACCTCCGATGTTTTGGTCCCGCGCGATACGACACACCGATGACACGAAAGGACTCTTCCATGCTTCACCGCATCCTCGCCCCCTCACTGCTCGTCCCTGTCCTGCTCTTCGCGGGCGCCCGTCCCGCGAGCGCGCAGTTCGACTTCGGGAGCTGGTTCCAGCGGGCCACGATCATCGCGAACCAGATCACGCAGATCTCGCACCAGGTCACCCAGATCCGGTCGATGGCCCGCCAGCTTACGGAACTCGAAGACCAGCTCGACCACATGGAGCGCGCCGCCAAGGGCGAGATCGACGCGCTGCTCCAGCCGTTTTCCGACCTGTCCGCCGATCCCGTGGGCCTCGTGCGCGACGGACTCGGCTGGCGCTCGGACTTCACCGGCCCGGCCCGGGGCACGGTCGACGCCGTCCGGAGGATGGGCAGCGGACGCTCGTTCACGCGGCACTGGAGAACCATCCGCCACGCCGCCGACCGGGTGTCGGACGCCGACATCCTGGCTCTGTTTGCGAACCTTCCGCCCCAAGCCGCGACGCGCGCGCTGGAGGACCACCGCCGCGCCCGCGAGGCCGCCGACCGGCAGCGCGTGCTGGACTACGCGGCGCTGGACGCGGCCGCCGCGCTCGCCGGGACCATCGAGAGCGCCCAAGGCTCGTTCGCGGACCTCACTGCGAACGGAAACCTGTCCAACACGGCCCTTCAGCAGGCCGGAGTCGCGGCCTCGCTGAGCCAGGGGAGGATCAACGCGGCCCTCGGCCAAGTGCTCGCCCATCAGACGGCAATGGAGGCGAGCCGGGCGAGGCAGGCCGAACTCGCGCACCTGGACTGGCTGGGCCGCTGGCACGATGGCCGTGCGCGGGCGAACGCGTTCGCCGGGACCATGCGGAACGCGGCTTCGCTGAACCGGGCCGCGCTCAGGGACGGGCTCCTGTTCCGCGTCCCGTCGTTCTACCGGTAGGGCGCGACGGCCATGCAACTGCCCCCGCAGTCCATCGACCCGAACGTCCCGGCGCAGATCCCCGCCGATCAGCTTCAGGACTTCAAGAGCTTCCTCGACGTGGTGCTCGACACCGTCGTCGGCGGGGCCGCGCCCGACGTTCACACGCTCGGGCTCCAGCTCTGGGGCGGGCTCGCCGCCGTCATGGTCGCCTGGACCGGACTCAAGATCGCGTTCAGCGGCACGTTCCAGCCGTGGGAGATCGTCAAGCTCGTGATCGGGATCGCGATCCCCCGCACGCTGCTCCACTACTACGTCGTCCCGATCCCCGGCGTCGGGCTCACGTTCCCGGCCATGGTCGCCGGAGGCGGGATCTGGCTCCAGAACCTGTTCCTGTCCGACGTGGTGTCGGCGGGCTACACCGAGATGACCGCGCTCGTGCAGGCGTACTCCGCGCACCTGGGCGCGGCATGGTCCACGGGCAACCTGCTCTCGATCGTGACGGCGGGCGCGACCGTGATCTTCTCCTCGCTCATCACGCTCGTGATGGGCGCCTCGCTCGTGGTCTGCCTGCTGGCGCTGTTCTGCGTCACCTACGCGCAGGTGATCTGGGCGCAGGTCGCCATCGCCATCGCGATCCTGCTCGGTCCGGTGTTCATCGCGTTCCTGCTCTTCGAGCCGCTCTCGTTCCTGTTCTGGGGATGGTTCCGGACCATGATGGTCTACACGCTCTACGGGGTCGTGGCCGGGGCCGTGCTGCGCGTCTTCATGGGGGTCGGCATGGGCTACATCACGACCTACGCCGATGCCCTGATGGCCACCGGCACGGCGGACCCGTTCGAGCTATGGCTCTGGGCCGTCGTCCTCATGCCGCTCGTCGTCTCCGGCCTGATGGCCGGGCTCAAGGTCGGCGAGCTCGCCTCGATGCTCGTGTCCGGCTCCGGCTCCGCCGGGTCCGGGTTCGTCGCGCTCGTCATGCAGGGGGCGAGCAAGGCCGCCGCTCCCGTCAAGCCCGTCTGAGCCCCAAGGAGACACCGATGATGAAACGAGACCGTGACGCGGGCCGCGAGTACGCCGAGATCTGGGGCGAGGCCGTGCAGGCGAACCGGAAGCTGCGGACCATCCTCATCTTCCTCTCGGCGAGCTGCGTGCTCGGCGTCTTCGTGCTGCTGAGGATCGCGGGCGCGGAGCCGCCCAAGCCCATCGTCATCCGCGTGGACGAGGTGGGCCGCGCCGAGGCGCTGGCCTACGAGGCCGCAACCGCGCAGGCCGATCCGCTCGACCCGACCACGAAGTACTTCCTGAACCGGTTCGTCCACGACTTCCACTCGCGCCGCCGCGCGACCGCGCAGGAGCAATGGACCCGGAGCCTCCGGTTCCTCTCGACGGATCTCGCGAACGCCGCGTTCCAGAGAGACGGCGCGGAGGTCGCGGGCGTGGCGGCGGGCACCGCCGAGGCCGAGACCGAGGTCGAGCAGGTGGTGCTCCGCATCCACCCCGCGCCCGAGCCGCCGCACGGCGCGACGGCCGACTTCGACCTCGTGCATCTGAGGGGCGAGCAGGAACTGCGGCGCGAGCGCTGGTCGCTCACGCTCCGGTTCGAGTTCCTCGACTCGATCCCGAACGAACTCGTCGTCCACAACCCGATGGGGCTCCTCGTCACCTACATGCGGGCCGACCGGGCGCTCGTGACGGGAGACGAGCGATGATCGCGCATCTCAAGGGCCGCGAGAAGGCGCTCGAAGCCTTCGGCTGGACGGGCAGGAAGGCCGAATGGGTCGCGCTCGTGTGTCTCCACAGCGGCGTGTTCACCCGCGCGCAGTGGGCGCGGTTCATGGGCGCGCACCCGGAACAGGTCCGGCGCGGCGTCCACGCCCTGATCGCTGAGCGCGTCGCGAGCGAGGAGACGGAGCCCGGCGTCGCCGGCATGGGCCGGGTCGGCCGGATCTTCGCCCGCCCGGTCTACCGGGCGCTCGGAGCCGAGCACATCCGCCACCGCCGCGGCGCTTCGACCGAAGTGCTTCTGCGCCGCCTGCTGTCGCTCGACTACGTGATCGAGCACACGGACCTGCCCTGGCTCCCCACGGAGCAGGAGAAGGTGTCCGCGTTCGAGGCGCTCGGCATCGAACGCTCGCTGCTGCCCGTGCGCGTGTACCGGGGCGCCGCCCGCACCACCCGCCGCTACTTCCCCGTGAAGCTGCCGGTCGCGCTCGACTCGGCCCGCGCTCTGTTCGTCTACACCGATCCGGGCCACGAGACCTCGACGGCGCTCCGTTCGTGGGGCCGGGCGCACCGCGGGCTCTGGCGCGCGCTCCGGGGACTTGGCCGGTCGGTCGAGGTCGTGGCCGTCGCGCGCACCGCGCGGGAGCTCGACCGGGCGCGGCGGGTGACGCGAGGATGGTCCGAGCCCGGCGGTCCCGCCGAGCCCGAAGCCGGGGCGGCCGAGGAGCTCGCCCGGATCGAGCGGGCGATCCTCAAGGGCGCGGTCCACATCCTCGAGGAGTTCGGCGGCCTCCAGGCGGCGCTGAAGCGCAGCGTCGCGCTGGAGGAGCAGGCGCGCCGGCGGGGCGGGCGCGGATCGATCGACCGCGGGGCCGCTTGGCGGACCGAGCGCCTCGCAAGGGTCCGCTACCGATGAGCGGAGGGCTCGCAATGCCGAACCGCGGCGTGAAAACGACGCGGGGGGTCGTTTCACGAATCCGGCCCCCGGCGATTCACATGCGGCCTTCCGTCCATCCGCTTGCGCGGTGGCGTCTTGCGGCCCCGCGGCCCGCCGGCCCGACGCCGGACGGGCCACGGGGGCCGTGGCTGGAGCGACCCGCCTCGCCGAGGGCTCGGTGCGGCGTAGGGCCGAGCGTGTTTTCACAACTCGCCCCCCCGCCTCGACGGGTCGCTCCAGCGCCAGGGATCCCTCCGGGAAGGGTGTCCGGCCGATGAAGCCGTGGACGCTCGTCCTCACCGGGGCGGCCCTGGCGGCGACCGCCGCGCGCGCGTTGCTCGCGCCGTTTCCGCCCGTCGGCGGCAACCCGTTTCTCGACCTGATCGCCCAGAACGATCCGGGCATCCATGCGGCGATCCGCGCGTGGTACTACCTAGCGCCCGGCGCGGCCGTCGTCCTGGCCGGCAACGTGATGCGCTCGGTCTCGCGGGTCTGGCTGGAGCCGCTCGCGATGCGCCGGAACCGGGGCAGGCTGCCCGCCTGGCCGAACTCGCCCGGGGACGACGCGCCGTCGCTCGTCGTCGGGGAACTGCACCACCCGACCGTTGCCCGGGAGAGCGACAAACCCTCCTGGCTCGTCGTTCCCGAGAGGGGACTCTACACCGGCGTGCTCGTCGTCGGGGCGGTCGGCACCGGCAAGACGACGGCCTGCATGTACCCGTTCGCGCGGCAGCTGCTCACCTGGCAGGCCGAAGATGCCGACCGCCGCGCGGGCGCGCTCGTGCTGGAGGTCAAAGGGGACTTCTGTCACCAGGTCCGGCGCATCCTGGGCGAGGCCGGGCGCGAGGACGACTACCTCGAAATCGGGCTCGGGGGGGCTTGGCAGTGGAACCCGCTCGACGATCCGCTGCTCGATTCCTACTCGATGGCGTACAGCGTCGCGTCGCTCATCAACCAGCTCTTCGGCAAGTCCCGCGAACCGTTCTGGCAGCAGGCCTACACGAACCTCGTTCGCTGGATCGTCGAGCTGCACCGGCTCCTGCCGGGCGGCTGGGTCACGCTCCGCGACATCTACCGCTGCACGGTCGAGGCGGAGTTGTTCGCCCGGAAGATCGGGGAGGCGAAGGCCGAGGCGCTTCGGCGGTGCCCCATGCGAGTTGTCATCGCCGCCAAGGTTCTCACCAAGCACCGGAAGGCGCTCGGCGACTGGGACTGGGACATGGCGCCCGGCAGCGACACGGTGGCGTGTCCCCTCGATCCGGAACGCGCGGCGCTTCTCGCGGAGTTGAAGGTCGAGTGCGCCACGGAGCCGGTGGGAAGCGGGGCGGGACGCGAGTACGCCGAGCAGGTCGAGGCCGTCGAGCGATGGTACCGGCACGACTGGACGAAGCTCGACGCCAAGCTCCGCACCTCGATCGTCGAAGGCATCTCGGTGTTCCTGTCGCTCTTCGATCAGCCGGACGTGGCGCGCGTGTTCTGCCCGCCGCCGCCGAAGGACGACCCCCCAGACGCACGGACGGACGGAGACGAAGGAGAGGAGGTCCCGGACGTGCAGCCCATCCCGGGACTCCGGCGCAGGCTGCCGCCGCTCGCCGACCTGATCGAGGGCGGCAAGGTGCTGGCGCTCAACATGCCAGCCGGGGCGAACCCGGCGCTGGCACGCGCCATCGGCGTGTTCCTCAAGAACGCCTGGATGCAGGCGCTGCTCCGGCGTCCCGCAGAGGCCGCACTCCGGCCCGACCGCTACATGCGGCCCGCCGTGTTCATCTGCGACGAATATCAGGCTTTCGCCACCGTGGGGCAGGACGACCCCTCCGGCGACGAGAAGGCGTTCGCGCTCACGCGCCAGTGCCGCTGCATCCCCATCGTCGCCACGCAGTCGATCTCCTCGCTCCGCTCCGTGCTCCCGTCGGGGGAGGCGTGGCGCACGCTCGTCCAGACGCTCCGCACCCGGATCTTCCTGTCGCTCTCCGACGACGCGTCGGCCAAGATCGCGTCCGAAATGTGCGGCGACGTCAAGAAGACGCAGGCGTCCTATACGTTCACCGAGACCTCGAACAAGCCCGAGTTCTCGCTCCTGTCCGGCCGGGCCGGGGGCGGCGACGGCCAGCTCGGGGCGAGCAAGTCGTTCCGGCAACAGCGGGAGCCGGTGTTCACCCCGCGTCAGTTCGGGCTGCTCGCCAACTATCAGGCGATCTGCCTCCCGTACGACGGCGTCAAGTCGCTCCCGGCGCGGCGCGTCTACCTGAAGCCCCACTACCTGCCCAGGACCCAGGGCTACTGGCGGCAGCGCGAGGAGGGGCGGATATGAAGCGCGCCAGCGGCGTCGGCCACCTCGTCCCGTTCCTTCCGGGGTTGGAGGGTCTACTCGAAGATCCCGGGGTCTCCGAGATCATGATCAACGGACCCGCGAACGTCTGGGTCGAGCGCGCCGGGACGCTGGAGCCCCACGACGCGCCCGGGCTCACCGCGGCATGGCTCCACCGAGCGGCGATCCACATCGCCCGGCCGCTCGGGCTCGATCCCGCCGCCCGGCCCATCCTCGACGCCCGGCTGGAGGACGGATCGCGGGTCGCGATCTGCACGCCGCCCGCCGCGCCCGAGGTCGCGATCACCATCCGCCGGTTCGGGGGCCGGGCGTTCACGGCCGAGGATCTCGTCCGCATGAGCTCGCTCCCGGAAGAGGCGCTCCAGGCCGCCCGGGCCACGCTTGCGGCGCGCCGGAACATCCTCGTCTCCGGCGGCACCGGCTCGGGCAAGACCACGCTCCTGAACGCGCTGATCGAACTCCTGCCCGAGGACGAGCGGATCGTCGCCATCGAGGACACCCTCGAACTCAGGATCGACCGGGCGAACTGCCTCCGGTTCGAGGCGGGAGCCACGCTCTCGGAGACGCCCGTCTCGATCCGCGACCTGGTGCGCCACGCGCTCCGCCACCGGCCCGACCACATCGTCGTCGGCGAGGTCCGGGGCGGCGAGGCCGCCGACCTCTTGCAAGCCCTCAACACCGGGCACGGCGGGTCCCTCACGACCATCCACGCCAACAACGCGCGTTCCGCGCTCTCGCGACTCGCCAGCTGCGCCATGCAGGCCGGCGACGCGCTGCCCTGGGAGGTCACCTGCCGGGGCGTCGTCGACGGCATCGCGCTCGTGCTGCACGTGACCCGCCGCGACGGGCGCCGGTTCGTCGAAGAGGCGCTCGAAGTGCGCGGCTACGACGCGGCCACCGGCCGCTGGATCACGGAACCGACATGGACCACCCAACCACCGAAGGAGGTGAACGCATGAAGTGCGACGACCGGACCATCCGAGTCAAGACGTTCGAGGACTTCGACCGCGAACTCGCCCGCGACAGCGGCGACACGCTCGAAGTCGACGCCTTCCTGGCCGAGCAGTACGGCCTCTTCCCCGAGGACGTAGGCGACGAGGACGAGATCGCCGCCGCCTGGGACGACCCGCACGGCGCCGCCGGCGAGGAGGTGGACGCATGAACCACGACGAATACCACCGCAAGTTCGCCGACGCGATCATCGAGCAGATCCGGCAGGGCACCGCGCCCTGGCAGAAGCCGTGGGCGCCGGGCGAGCGCGTGATGCCCATGAACGTCGACACCGACCGCTCCTACCGGGGCGGGAACAGCCTGCACCTCGCCTCCGTGCAGCAGGAGCAGGGCTACGGCGACGTGCGCTGGGGCACCTACCGCCAGATCCAGACCCGGGGCGGGCAGGTCAGGAAGGGCGAGCGCGGCACCCGCATCCTCTCCTTCCAGGACAAGAAGCGGATCGCCGTGACCGACGAGCAGGGTCGGCCGAGGAGGGACGCCGAGGGCAAGAAGGTCTACCGCTACGAGAAGCTCAAGGCGCCGTTCGTCCGCCAGTACACCGTGTTCAACGCGGAGCAGGCCGACGGGCTGCCCGAGCGGACCAACGCCCCGCCCGAGCCGCTCTGGAAGGTGCATCAGGAGGCCGAGCGCGTCATGGAGGACGTTGGCGTGCCGGTCCGCCACGTCCAGGGCGACCGCGCCTACTACCACATGAAGCGCGACGAGATCGTGCTGCCCGAGCG
>NZ_CANPVT010000019.1 GCF_947581735.1 Candidatus Palauibacter soopunensis | reverse complement strand
TCTCCCTCGCCTTCTCCCTCGCCTTCTCCCTCGCCTTCTCCTTCTCCTTCGCCCTCGCCTTCTCCCTGGCCGCCGCCCCCATTGCCGCCACCACCGCCGGGGCTGGATCCTCCTCCGCCACCACCGCCGCCCGGGCCGGGGGACACTCCGCCGCCAAACCCGTTGTTTCGGCATTGCCCGGACGAGGGCTCGTAGTCGAATCCAAACGGGCAGGTGATCTCGATCGACCAACGCGTGCAGATGATGCCGGCACTGCCGGTGTAGGCCCAAGTGGCGCACGTTTCGCCCTCTTCCTGCGCACTCAGCGGGGCCGGGAGCAACTGCTTCCCGAGCCCGAGGATACCGGACCATGCCAAGTGCGCGGCCTCGGCCAACGGGCCGCGCGAGGCCGATTCGTCTTCCGACGCGGTGGAGAAGTCGAGACCCTTGTTGCCCAAGTGAGCCTTCATCCAGTCCTGGTTCTCCGACTCGCCCAGTTCCGTGGCGGGTGCCTTGCAAACAGCTCGGATGTCGAGCTTGGCGGGCAGCGTCTCCGTCTCGCCGTCCTCCTCCCCTTCCTCGGTGGGTCGGGTCACGCTCACGTTGACTTCGTGGACGATGACCTGAAGACCCTCCGAACCCTTCTTCGCCGCCTCGCTGTGCGCGATCTTGAACCACTGCACCACGTACAGGTCCGATGAGATACGATAGTGAATCACGCAGCCCGGCTTCAGGATGCGGGCCGCCACCTCCTCGCCCGGCGGAAGCTCCTCGACCTCGCTCTTCAGCGCCGCGCCCGATTCAACGGCGACCGGCACCGACGCGAGGCTCGGGGATAGGGGATCGCCCGTCTCCCCGCAGGACACGAGGCCGATGGCAAGAGCGATGACAGCGAATAGAAACCGTTTCATGAATCCTCTTCGAGAAATGGGGTTGGGAATCTCCGGTGAACATGCACCGGATGCGAGACCAACGCTTGCGGGGCGAGCCCGGTCGGTTCGCCGCGTACTCGAGCAAGGCCGAAGTCGCCCGCGGGACGTGGAGCGGGGCGACCAGCCTACTGGCGGCGGATGGTGTGCGAGTGGGTCGCTCGATGCAAGCCCGAGGGGAGAAAACGGTCCTGGGCTTGCATGTCTGCCCCGACGACGCGACAAGATTTTTCTGCAGCGAGAGCCTTGGGACGAAAGAGCGGGTGACGGTTACAGCCTCTCCCCGAGCAAGCCATGCTTCGACCGTTCGGTCACGCCGTGGAGGAACGGTAGGTCGGCACCTTTATGAAGGCGATCCACCCGCTCTTCGGCGGTGTCACCGTTGAGCCGCCAGTGCGGCGGCTGGACCCATCCCCGGCAAGCCCAGCCGAGGGTGCTTGCCAGCCGCGAACGCCTTTGCGCGGCTGCCGAACAGACCACATCGTTCCGACACCATGGGTCCTAATCTCCGCTTCCCCCACCGTCCTGATGGAGGTGGAGAGGGCCGCTCGTCGGTGGATCGACCGCCATCTGGGGTGAACCCGTCAGGGATTCGAGACCACGGCTTGACCGAACGCTTACGTCCGGTGGCCTCCACCAAGGGCCAGTGGAATCCAGTTCTTCCCGGCAGAAATATTGGTGGGACGAATGCCGTCGATATGCCGGTAAATCGTTTATCGAAAGCGGTTTATGACAACAATCCGAGCAGTCCGCGGGAACGCTTCTCGTCCGCTGCCTGAACTCCCCCGCGACGACCGAGCGCCTCGCCCGCGACGCCGCGCTCGCCGACCGCTGGCGGATCACCGCCACTCCGACATTCCTGTCGGAGCACGCGCGAATCGTCGGCGCCGCCTCCGAGGGCGACCTTGAAGAGTTGATCGACCGCTGAAAGCCGGTCTGGGCGACTCTTGACCCGCCGGAAAAAGCTCCGGGAGCGATTGAAACACTCAAGAGGCACTTGTCGGAGGCGCGACATCGTACGTTACTATGCGGTCCACGGGTTCGAGAGCCGCGAGGGGGGCAATCACACGGTCTTCTATCATCCCCGGCATCCGGACGTCATGGAGACACTGCAATGAGCGAAGCTGACCGGTACATGGCGCTGCCGTACACGATCGAAGTCACACGCGACGAGCGCCGTCACGGCGCCTTCCACGTTGCGCGCGTCGTGGAATTGGAGGGCTGTATTGCGCAGGGGCGGACGGAGGCCGAGGCCCGAGCCGAATTGCGAGAAGCGCAACGCCTGTTCATTGAGACGATGCTGAAGAACGGCGTCCCCGTACCGGAGCCCCAAAACTCGCCTGCGACCCCCCCACGCGTCCCTTCGGCCATCACGAGGTCCTCGCCCTCCCCGGCCTGACCGGCGCGCCACGCTTCCCGAATCTGCGCGGTCGCCCGGCGAGCGTCGTCAGAGGCGGTGGCGTTCCGTGATGCGGGTTAGGGCGTCGCTCAGGTCGGCCATGTAGCGGTCCACGTCCGCCTCGGCGATCGGGGGGCCGTGGATCGGGGCGATCCAGGCCGGGGGGTGCCGTTCCAGCATGGCATGCAGCGCACCCATGACGCGCTCGGGGTCCGCATAGCGCAGCCACGGGAGCGTCTGGGCGTGGAACTCGTGCACGCCCTCCGCGCGTCCGTCCTCCGGGATCCGGCCCCAGTCGATGTCGCAGGCGCCGGGGGCGTGGAGCGTCCCGAAGCCGTCCGCCACGAAGAGAGTGCGCGAGGCTTCGTCGTAGACCCACGTCGTGTGATTTCGGTCGGCGAGCGGAGGGTCGAGGACGATGAAGCGCCGGCCCAGCACCTCGGTCACGTCTCCGATCTTCGTGCGCCGCGCGTACGGGAGGCCCTGGAGGTCGGGGTCGCCGCAGGAGGCGACGATCTCGAAGTCGCCCCAGTCCCGGCGGAAGGCGGGGATGTTCCCCGAGTGGGGATAGTCGGAGTGGGACAGGATGACGGCGTCGACGCCCCGCCCCGCGGTGGCGTCGCCGATCCGGTCCGAAAGGCGCTGGCGGTGATGGAAGGAGCCGGAGTCCATGAGGATCGCCCCCTCCGGCGCCTCGACCAGGTAGACGGAGACGTGGATGTGGGCGTCGGTCTCCGGGAAGCACTCGTGGACCCAGGAGACCCCGCCGCCCAGGCCGATCGCGCTCACGGGACGCCCCCGCTCACAGGACGCCCCCGCGCCCGCCCGCCGCCACCCGCCGCACGACCTCGTTCAGGCGCTCGTAGTACGGGGCCGCGTCCTCCCCCGGGATCGGGAGTCCGTGCGCCGGCGCGAACCCGTAGCCGTCAAAGTGGGCCGCGAGCGCGTCGGTCGCCGCGGTCACCTTTTCCGGAACCACGTACTGGTACCAGAACATGACCCGGCTGTGGAACTCCTCGAGGCGCCCGACGTCCACCGCCGTGTCGATCTCGTCCGTCCGCCGCAGGCATTCGCCGCTCTGATGCGGGAATCCCATCCAGTCGACCGTGAAGAGCGTGCGGGTCGTCTCCTCGCTCATCCACGTGTGAATCGCGGCGTCGAGGAAGGTCGCCTCCGGGAAGCGGACCCGGAGTCCGCCGAGATCGATCTGGTCCTCGGGCCCCACCTTCATCGCGTCGTCCAGGTGGTACAGGGCGTGCGTCTCGCCGGTCGCCGGCGCCACGAGGCGGCAGTCCGGATAGCGCCGCAGCACCTGCATCGTATTCCCCGCGTGGGGCACGTCGGGGTGCGAGAGGGCGAGGTAGTCGAGCGGCCGCTCCCCGAGCAGTTCCTCGAGCGCCGGGAGAAGGATGTGGCCGGAGGCCGGAGAGAGCGTGTCCCAGAGCAGCGTCCGCTCGCCGGTCAGCAGGTAGGCGTTCTGCGGGATGTGAAGCTCGTTCCCGGGCTTGTACCACTCTGCGCCGCTCTCCAGCACCGCTTGCGCGATCCCGGCCCGGTGCCCGCCGCACTCCTGGATCCAGTGGACCCCCGGCCACACGTCACGCCGCCAGCCACGGCCCGCCGCCACGGTCATCCTCTCGCCTTCGAGCTCGCTCATGCGGGGCAGTCTACCGAACGCCCGCCCGCCGCCACCAGCCCGGGAGATCCGCGCCCGCCGGCCTCCGGCCTCCCCGTGGCCTGTCCCGGACGAAGACGTCACATTCCCTCCATGAATGCCAGGAGATGGGCGGGCCTAGCCGTGATGTCGGTCGCCGCGGTCGGTTGCTCGTCGGCCGGGGAGGAGGCGGCGTTTCCGAGCCGGCCCATTGAGATCGTCTCGTGGGCGACGCCGGGCGGACCGACGGACCTCCTCTCGCGGGCCCTGGCCGAGGCCGCGCCGCCGCACTTCGAGGGCCGGCGCGTCACCGTCATGACCAGGCAGGGCGGAGCGGGTGCCGCCGGCATGCAGTACATGCAGGGACGTGCGGGCGACCCGCATGTGCTCGGCGTCTTCACGGCGAGCGGCACCGTGAACATGGCGACGGGGCGGATTCCGTTCTCGCCCGAGGACTTCACGCCCATCCTCCGCATCCAGATCGACCCCTTCCTGATCGCGGTGCGGGACGACAGTCCCTTCCACACGCTCGGCGACCTGTTCGAGGCCGCGCACGCCCGGCCCGGCGAGGTCTCGGTGTCGGGGTTCGGAGCGGCGTCGGCCCATTTCCTGGGCTTCGCCCGCCTGAGGGCGGCGGCGGGGGACCCGGATGTGCGCTGGATCGCGTACGAGGGGTCGGCGGACGCCGTGGTGGCGGCGCTCGGCGGGCACACGGATGCGGCGCACACGAACTACAACATCGTGCGCGAGCACCTGAGGGCGGGGACGATGCGGGTGCTGGGGGTGGCGCTTCCCGTCGAGGCGCTCCCGGACACGCGGAGCTATGCGGAGCAGGGATACGACCTGACTCCGGTCCACTGGCGCGGCGTCGTGGGACCGCCGGGGCTGGATCCGGCGCTACGCGCGGACCTGCGCGCCCGGCTGATGGCCGCGATCGAGGACTCGGAGTTCCGCGAATACATGGAGCGGGCGGCGCTGGAATACGCGACGATGGCGGACGCGGACGCGTTCGGCGCCTGGATGGCCGAGGAGGTGGCGACGAGCCGGGACATGCTGCGGCGGCTGGGAATTCTGGATGAGTAGTTCCTCCGCGGGCGGGGCCGCGCGGCTGCGCCTGCTCGCGGAGGCCGGGTTGCTCGCCGTCGTGGCGGCGGGGGTGCTGCTGGACTCGCGCTCCTACCCGGGATCGCTGGCCGAGGGGGCGCCGGGTCCGGCCTTCTTCCCCCGGCTGCTCGCCGTGCTGCTCATGGGCTGCGCGGCCTGGCTCGCGATCCGGGCCGCGCGACAGCCGCCGGAGTCGGATGCCGGACGTTCCCGCGGGAACGCGAAGACCGGCTCGGGAGCCGGCCGCGGCGCCCGCCTGGGGCTGGGAGCGGCGTGGATCGCCGTCTTCCTCCTCGTCTGGCCCCGGCTCGGGACCGTGGCGTCGGTTCCGCTCCTCGTCGCCGGGCTCATGTGGCTGACGGGCGAGCGCTCGCGGCTCGCGCTCATCTCCGTGCCGCTCGCCTTCGCCGCCTTCATCTATCTCGTGTTCATCGTGGCGCTCGGCGTGCCGCTCCCCTCCGGGTTCTGATCCGCCGGCCATGTCCGCGTTTCTCGATGGCCTGCTGACGGCGCTCCAGCCGGGGAACCTCGCGGCGCTCCTCGCGGGGAGCCTGCTCGGCGTGTTCGCGGGCGCGATGCCGGGGCTGAGTTCGACGGTGGGACTCGCGCTCGTCCTCCCTGTCACCTTCGCCCTCGACCCGACGCCGGCGCTCCTGATGATGGTTTCGATCTACATGGCGGCGGAGTACGGCGGTTCGATCACCGCAATCGCGATCGGCGTGCCGGGGAGTTCGCCGGCCCTCGCCACGACCTTCGACGGATACGCCATGACGCGGCGCGGCGAGGCGGGACGCGCCCTCGGGATCTCCCTTTTCTCCAGCATGAGCGGCGGGCTCCTCGGCACCATCCTCCTCGTCCTCGCGCTGGGGCCGCTCTCGCGGGCGGCGATCGCCTTCGGGCCGGCGGAGTACTTCGGACTCGGCGTGTTCGGCCTCTCCATCGTCGCGAATCTGGTGGGCAAGGATCCGTTCAAGGGGATCGTGAGCGCGCTCCTCGGGCTCCTCTTCTTCATCGTCGGGCTCGACGTGCTCACGGGAGCCCCCCGGCTCACGTTCGGCACCAACGCGCTCATGGACGGCCTCGGGCTCGTCCCGATGCTGATCGGCTTCTTCGCGATCGCGGAGGCGCTGGAGGCGGTGACGGGCCGTCGTCGGTCGACGCCTCCCGGGGATGGCATCGCCGGCGCCCTCCCGAAGGCTCGCGAACTGTTCGGACTGTGGCGCACGATTCTGCGGGGATCCGCCATCGGGGGTCTGATCGGGGCCATCCCCGGGGCCGGGGCGACGATCGCTTCCATCGTGGCGTGGAACGAGGAGCGGCGGGTCTCGAAGACGCCGGAGCGGTTCGGGACGGGCCTGCCGGCCGGCATCGCGGCGCCGGAGGCCGCGAACAACTCCTGCGTGGGGGCGGCGATGATCCCGCTGCTCGCTCTCGGGATCCCCGGTTCCGCCAGCGCCGCGGTCCTCCTCGGAGGCCTCACGGTGCAGGGCGTGGCGCCCGGCCCGCTGCTCATGACCGAGCGCTCCGAACTCGTCTACGCGCTGTACGCGGGATTCGTGGTGGCGGTGCTGCTCATGCTGGCCGTGGGGCGCCTCGGGATCCCCCTCTGGACGCGGGTGGTCCGGCTGCGGCCGTCGATCCTGATGCCGCTCGTCGTCGCGATCTCGCTCGTGGGCACGTTCTCCCTCCGCGGCAACGCGGCGGATGCGTGGGCCGCCCTCTTCTTCGGGCTCGTCGGCTTCGCTATGCTGCGGGGCGGATACCCGCTCGCGCCGGCGGTGCTCGGCCTCATCCTCGGTCCGATGATCGAGACGAACTATCGGCGGGCGTTGAGCCTGTCCTCGGGGTCGCACTCGATCTTCCTTGAGAGCCCGATCAGCCTGGTTCTGATCCTGCTCGCGGCGGTGAGCTTCGCGGCCCCGGCGGTCCGCAGCCGCCTGATCTCCGGGAGGACACGAGCGCCCGAACCCGGACCCGGGCCCGACACACACGACGAATCCGACGCACACGACAACGAACCCCAACAAGAGGAACACGAGTGAGCGCAACGCGTGCGGTCATCGACTTCATACTCGAGACGACGATAGACGACTTTCCGGGGCGGCTGCTGTCCGAGGGACGGCGCTGCGTCACCGACGGGACCGGCGTGATCCTCGCCGGGTCGACGGATTCCTGTTCCCGCATCGTCCAGGAGCAGATCACGGTTCAGGGCGGGAACGCGCAGGCGACGATCATCGGTCCGCCGGATGCGCGCGCACCGGCCTCGCTCGCGGCGCGCGCCAACGGAACGGCGGGCCACGCGATGGACTTCGACGACACGCAGCTCTCGAACGCGCCCGACCGGATCTTCGGCCTCCTCACGCACCCGACGGTCGCGCCTCTCGCGGCGGGATACGCCATGGCGGAGAGGGAAGGGGCCACGGGTGCCGAGTTCCTGGAGGCCTTCCTCGTCGGGTTCGAAGTGGAGTGCAAGATCGCCGAGGCGATCGACCCGCGGCACTACATGGAGGGCTTCCACTCGACGGCGACGATCGGCACGCTCGGCGCCTGCGCCACGGCCGCGAAACTCGCCGGCCTGCGGGCGGACGACCTCGCGATGGCGCTCGGGATCGCCGCCAGCCTCTCGTCGGGGATCCGGCTCGGGTTCGGCACGATGACGAAGCCGCTCCACGCGGGCCGGGCCGCGGAAAACGGCATCCTGGCGGTCGACCTCGCCGCCCGCGGCTTCACCGCCGGGCACGATGCGCTGGAAGCGCCGTGGGGCTTCTTCCGCGTCTTCGGCGGCGGCTTCGAGCCCGAGCGGCTGGTCGGCGCGCTGGGCTCCCCCTACACGCTGCTCGACCCCGGCGTCTCCGTGAAGCCGTTCCCGTCGGGGAGCCTCGGCCACCCCAGCATGGCCGCCATGCTCGAACTCGTCACGGAGCACGACCTCGCACCGGACGACGTCGCGCACATCACGTTCCGCGCCGGACACAACATCCTGAACCCCCTCCGGTATCCCGTGCCCCGCAACGAGCTCGAGGCGAAGTTCTGCATCCCCTTCGTCCTCTCGAGCATCGTCCTGCGGCGGCGGGCCGGGATCCGCGAGTTCCACGACGACTTCGTGCTCTCCGACGAGGCGGCGGACATGATGCGCCGCGTGACGGTCCGGTTCGACGAAGAGATCGACGCCCGCGGGTACGACCGCATGCGGAGCGCGATCGACGTGCGGCTCCGCGACGGGACCGAGCTTCACACGGAGGCGGACACGTATCCGGGCGGGCCGGAGCGGCCGCTCACCCGGGACGAACTGCGTGACAAGTTCCGCGACTGCGCGAGCCTCGTGATGGACGACGCGCAGATCGACGGCGCGCTGGACCGGCTCGAACGCGTGGACGAACTCGCGCACATCGACGACCTCGTGGACGCCCTCTCGACGGCCCGGGCGGGAGTCGCGGCATGAGGCGCGCCGTCGCTGCCTTCGCCCTGCTGGGAGCGCCGTGGCTCGCGGCCTGCGGCGATGCGACCCGCTCCGGCGATGCGACGGAAGCGGTCCTGGATGCGGCGGCGGACGCCGCGGGGCGCGGCCCTTACGACGCCCTCCAGGTGGAGACGGACCTCATGGTTGAGATGCGCGACGGGATCCGCCTCGCGACCGACGTCTACCGCCCCTCGCGCGAATACGAGCCCGTCGATGGCCCGTTTCCGGTCCTCCTCCACCGGACCCCGTACGACAAGACCTCGCGCGGACTCGTGGACCAGGCGCGCTGGTTCACGACGCACGGCTACATTGTCGTCCTGCAGGACACGCGCGGGCTCTACGCCTCGGAGGGCACCTTCCAGAAGTACCACGAGTTCGACGCGCCCGACGGCTACGACACCATCGAGTGGATCACGGGGCTCGACTACGCGGAGCCCTCCGTGGGCATGTGGGGCACCTCCTACGGCGCGCACACGCAGGCCGACGCCGCCAAGCTGAACCCGCCGGGCCTCAGGACGCTCGTGCTCACAATGGGGGGGCTCTCCGACGCCTGGACGCACAAGGTCCGCAACCACGGCGCGCTCGAACTCGGCCAGCAACTCGGCTGGGCCCACCTGCAGCTCGCGGCGGTCGCGGACGACCCGGAGATCCGCCTCCGGCTCGCCGAGGAGCCGCCATCGGACTGGTTCCCCGACACGCCCTTCCGAAAGGGCGAGAACCCGCTCTCCGTCGCGCCGAATTTCGAGGACTACTACCTCACGATGCAGAACCACGGCGACTATGACGACTATTATCGCGGCATCGGCCGCAACTGGGTCGAGTACTACGACCAGACGTCGGACATCCCGATGCTGCACGTGGGCGGCTGGTACGACTCCTACGCCCCGGGCACGATCCAGAGCTTCGTCGAACTCTCGCGTCGGAAGTCGTCGCCCATGACGCTCCTCATGGGCCCGTGGACGCACGGCGGGAACAGCCGTTCCCATGCCGGCGACATCGAGTTCGGGGCCGAGGCCGCGGTGGAGGATTTCTCGCGCGAGTTTCACCTGCGCTGGTTCGACCGGCACCTCCGGGGGCAGCGTGCGACCGACCTGTTCGAGAGCGACGACCGGCTGGCGGGCGAGGCGGCCGGCCCGGTCACGATCTTCGTCATGGGAGGCGGCGACGGCCGCCGGGACGAGAACGGACGCCTCTTCCACGGCGGCGAGTGGCGCACCGCGCAGACGTGGCCGCTGGAGGATACCGAAGCGACGCCCTTCTATCTCCGCGCGGGCGGCGGACTTACGCGCGATCCACCGGGCCGCGATGGGGGATCGACCGCCTATACGTACGATCCCGAGCACCCGGTGCCCACGATCGGCGGGGCCTTCTCCGGCGCGCTGAAGCGGGGCGGCTACGACCAGCGCGAGCGCGCCTTCCGGTCGCTCGAGGGCGGTTCCGAGAACGGCTTCTTCGCCTCCGAGGTCGACGGCCGGCGCACCGCCGACCGGCCCGACGTGCTCGTGTTCGAGACCGGACCCTTGGCGGAGGATCTGGAGGTCATCGGCCCGGTTACCGTCACGTTGTGGACCTCGTCCAGCGCCCCGGACACCGACTTCACCGCCAAGCTCGTCGACGTCTATCCCCCGAACGACGACTATCCGGAAGGATTCGACCTCAATATCACGGACGGAATTCTTCGCGCCCGCTATCGGGATTCCCGCGAGCGCGAGACGTTGATGACGCCCGGAGACGTCTATGAAATGGAGATCCGGCTCTTCCCGACGGCGAACCTGTTCCGGGCCGGCCATCGAATCCGGCTCGAGATCTCGAGTTCCAACTATCCCCGCTTCGACGTGAACCCCAATACGGGCGAACCGCTCGGGCGCCACACGCGCATGGTCCCGGCCGAGAACACCGTTCATCACGCCGCCGACCGCCCGTCGGCGATCCGCCTCCCGCTCCAAAGGAGATAGACCGTGCAAGACGTCAACTGGCTCGCCGTCCTGGTCGCCGGAGTCGTTCCGATGGTCGTCGGCTTTCTGTGGTACGGCCCGATCTTCGGCAAGCAGTGGCTCTCGCTCATGGAGACCACCGCGGAGGAGATCCAGAAGGACTTCAACCCGGTGAAGACGCATGGGGCGAGTTTCGTCCTCTCGCTCGTCACCGCCTACGTCCTGGCGCAGCTCCTCGCCGTGATGGGCGGCTCCGGCGCCATGATCGGGGTCCACGTGGGGCTGCTGGTCACGATCGGATTCGTTCTCAACGTCGGGTACCAGGGCGTGGCCTACGAGAACCGCAAGCCCGGGATCTTCTTCCTGAGCCTGGGCTTCAACGCCGTCGCCCTCATCGGGCAGGCGGTCGTTCTCGCCGTCTGGCCCTGACCCGCGTCAGGTCTCCTCGGACGCCCCGGGCGATCTCGACGATTTCCGGGGCTTGAGGACGAAGCGGTAGATGAGGTAGCCGGCGACGCCGAGCACGAGGACCGTCGGTATCCAGCCCAGGAAATTGAAAATCGTGCCCGCGACGACGACGGCCGCGATCCCCTCGATGCGTCCGACGATCCGGTGTCGCCGGCGGGCCTTGTCCAGTTCCTGCCGGGAGTAGAGTTCCGGCAGGAGATCCGAGTCCATGTCCTTCATCGGGGCATCCCTCATCAGGCATCCGTCCGGTCCGGCGCTGGAAGATCCTACGATGGCGGGCCGTGGACCGTTTCCGCCACTGCCCCGCCGAGCCCTCTCCCGCGTGCGGGGGAATCGGTAGGTTCAGGCCGTTCGACATTCCAACGGAGATTCGAAATGCGCGTTTCGACACCACGCTTCCCGGGCCCCGGAGTGCAGTCCGCCGGTCTCCTCTCCGCCGGTCTCCTGCTCGTCCTGTCCGCGGCTCTCGGTCCGTCGCACGCGGCGGCTCAGTCGGCCACGCCGCCGGACGGCGGGTTCGCGGACGCCCAGCGGACGGATGGGGCGATGCCCGTCATCCTCCCGCTGCGGGAGCGGGCCGCCGTCATCGACCGCTGGCTGGAAGGGCGGCTCGAGACAGTGGCGCCCGAGATCATGCGCCGCGAGGGGGTCGACCTCTGGATCGTCGCCGCCCGCGAATACAACGAGGATCCGGTCATCGAGACGATGCTGCCCTCCACGTACATGGCGGCGCGGCGGCGCACCGTCCTCATCCTCCACGACCGGGGACCGGGGCAGCCGCTGGAACGGCTCGCGGTGGCGCGGTACGACATCGGCCCCTTCCCGCGCGCGTGGGACCCGGACAGCGAGCCGGACCAGTGGGGGCGGGTGGCGGAGGTCATCGCCGAGCGCGACCCGCAGCGCATCGCCGTGAACCGTTCCTCGACCTTCGCGCTCGCGGACGGGCTCACCGGGACGGAGTACGACGCGCTGATGGCCGCGCTCCCGGCGAAGTACCGCGAGCGGGTGGCCGGGACCGAGCGCCTCGCGATCGGATGGCTGGAGACGCGGACGCCCGAGGAGATGGAGGTCTATCCCCAGATCGTGCGGATCGCGCACCGGATCATCGCCGAAGGCTTCAGCGCGAAGGTGATTCAGCCCGGCGTGACGACGACCGAGGATGTCGTGTGGTGGTACCGCGAACGGATCCTCGAACTCAAGCTCGCGACCTGGTTCCAGCCGAGCGTCTCCGTGCAGCGCCATGAGCAGGCGGGCGGCGCGAGGGAAGGGGAGGGGGACTTCTCCGCGCCTCCGGACGAGAACGTGATCCGTCCGGGTGATCTGCTGCACGTGGACTTCGGGATCAAGTACCTGCGCCTGAACACCGACACGCAACAGCATGCCTACGTCCTGAAGCCGGGGGAGGACGCCGCCCCCGCGGGTCTCGTCCGCGCGCTCGCCGTCGGGAACCGCCTCCAGGACATCCTCACCGAGAACTTCGCCGCGGGGCGTTCGGGAAACGAGATCCTCGCCGGCGCGCTGGAGCAGGCGAAGGCCGAGGGGATCAATGCGACGATCTACACGCACCCGATCGGCTTCCACGGCCACGGCGCCGGACCGACGATCGGTCTCTGGGACAATCAGGGCGGCGTGCCGGGGCGCGGCGACTATCCGCTCTTCCCGAACACGGCGCACTCGATCGAACTCAACGCGGCCGTCCCGGTTCCGGAATGGGGCGGACAGCCGGTGCGCATCATGCTCGAGGAGGACGCGTTCTTCGACGGCGAGCGCACGTGGTACATCGACGGCCGCCAGGTCGATTTCTGGCTCATCCCGCGATGATCCGAAGACTCGCGACGGGGGCGATCCTGGCGCTTGGAGCCCTGGCCCCGGCGACCGGCGGCGACCTCGCCGCGCAGATTCCGGACGCGTGGGTCCTCGTGGGACAGGACGCCGCGGACTATCGCCTCAGGCTCGACCCCGAGGTGGCCCATGCCGGGTCTTCGAGCATGCGGCTCGAGGCGCGGGGCAACCGGCGCCGCAGCCAGTGGGCCGCGAGCGTCCAGCTCGTCGACGCCACCGCCTACCGCGGAAAGCGGATGCGTCTCCGCGGATACCTGCGGGCCGACGACGTCGATTCCGGCGGCCTCTGGGTGCGGGTGGACGGCATCCTCGAGGGGAAGTACGCGATGCTCGCCCTGGACAACAGCGAGGACCGGCGCGTCGAGGGAACGCAGGATTGGGAGACGCGCGACATCGTGGTGGACATCCCGCCGGAAGGCGTTACGATCCTCATCGGGGCGATGCTCACGGGCGACGGAGAACTGTGGGTGGATGACCTCTCCTTCGAGGCCGTCGCCGAAGATGTGCCGCTCACGACGGAGCCGGAGGTCGTCATCACGGACCAGCCGTATGCTCGGCCGCCCGGCGTCTTCCCCACGCCCACGAACCTGGATTTTGAACGGGAGATGAAGAACGCGATGGACAAGTTGGAGTCGAACCGATGAGGCGCGCCGTGCTCGGGGCGCTGGCCCTTGCGGCTGTCGCGGCCGGGTGCCGCGGGGGTGAGCGCGAGGGAGCGGCGGAGGCCGCTGCGCGGACCCCCGAGCCGGCGGAAAGCGCCCCGGCCTCGTACCGCCCCCTCCCACCGCTCGAGGTGACGCACCTGGACGGCCGGCCGGCGGACCTCGGCCAGTTCCGCGGCCAGGTGGTCGTCCTGAACCTGTGGGCGACCTGGTGCATCCCCTGCCGCGACGAGATGCCGGAGTTGCAGCAGATGCACGCGAAGTACGCGGCGGACCCCTTCGAGGTGGTCGGGATCTCCATCGATGAGGGCGATGTTGCGCTCGTCGAGGGATTCCTGGAGGAGTTCGACATCACCTATCCCAACTTCCTCGGCGATGGTCCCGGACTCACGCAGGCGCTCAGCCTCTATCCCGGCGTGCCGCACACGCTGCTGGTGGACGCGGAGGGCCTGATTCGGGGGTACTGGGGCGGCCGCTTCCATCCCTTCGAACCGGAAACGACGGCGCTCGTCGAGAGGGTTCTCTCGGAGGCACAGTAGCCCGCGCCCCGGCCATCCTCGAGATCCGCCCGCTCAGTCACGAGGACTGGGATGCGGTGCGAAGGATCTACGAGGAAGGGATCGAGACGGGGGACGCGACCTTCGAAACGGAAGCGCCCGGCTGGGAGTCGTGGGACGCGAGTCACCTTGATAGCTGTCGGCTCGTGGCGGAGCGGGAGGGGCGCGTCGTCGGGTGGGCGGCCCTGGCTCCGGTCTCCGGACGCTGCGTGTACGGCGGCGTGGCGGAGGTGAGCGTCTACGTCGACGGCGACGCGCGCGGGGACGGAATCGGCCTCAGGCTCCTGACCGCGCTCGTCGAATCGTCCGAGCGGGCCGGGCTCTGGACCCTGCAGGCGGGGATCTTTCCGGAGAACGTCGCAAGTCTGCGCATCCACGAACGAGCCGGCTTCCGCCGCGTGGGGCGACGGGAGCGGTTGGGGAGGCTCGACGGGCGGTGGCGCGACGTGCTTCTGCTCGAACGGCGCAGCCCTCTCGTGGGGACCGAAACTGCCTGACGTCGGTGCGCCCCTTGACGTTTGAGGTCCGGCAGGCGATCATTGCGCGCGTTCGGACGGCGTCCGCGGTACCGGGCACGGTCGAACTGAGAAGGCAGGATCGCAGGATCGGGGGGGCCTCTCAACAACGGGTCGCCCCTTTTTCTTTAGTTTTCTGCGTGGCGGGTGCCACGACCCTGGCGCGGGGGAGACCGCGTCGAACAGGTCAGCGGTCGGCAGCGACGGGTTTCCCGAACTCCGACATGACTAACGAAGGAGTAGGAAATGCGTACGAGAGGTACCGTGAAGTGGTTCAACGACCAGAAGGGCTTCGGGTTCATTACCCCGGAAGAGGGTGGTAAGGACTGCTTCGTACACCACACGGCGATTCAGGCGGACGGCTTTCGCACTCTGAAGGAGGGCGAGGCCGTCGAGTTCGACGTTACGGACGGGACGAAGGGCCCGGCCGCGGAGAACGTGACCCGCGTCGCGTGATTTGCCGACCGCCATCAGGCGAACGGTGAGTTCGGAAAGGGCCGCCCGGCGACGGGCGGCCCTTTCTTTTTCAGCTTATTCGAAGGCGGCTCAGCGTGATCGGCGCGTTGATGCCTCCGATGATGACGGTGACCGGCCCGCGTTGCGATTCCAGCACCGCTTCAGCTTCGGTGCAGACGATCTGCCCTGTGATCCAGATCCCGTTGGCCCCTGCGGTTCCTTCAATCGTGCACTCCGAAACGAGATCGACGCCGGAAGCCTCCGGGAGTCGGGCCGACCAGCGAAGGAGCACGTCGGGATGGCGGTGATCGCCACTCCCTATCGGACCCGATACGGCAAATCCGATGTTGACCGGCATGCTGTAACTGCCGGTCACGACCCCGGGGGGGCCCTCGCGCAGCTCGAGCGTCAGCCGTCCTGCCGGAAGCACCGCGTTCCACGTACCCGAAATCGATGGTTGGTCCGGATCCACTGGAGTGACGCCATCGCTGTCGTCACCGCATGCGGCCAGACCGAGAAGCACGATGCCGATACACCAGTGTCGACGGGTGATCACGTACACGGCGTTTCTCCTTTTCATGCAAGGTCCTGCATGGAGTGAGATCCACCAGGCCTACCTCGAAAGACGGCGCGAACCGCTGTCCGGTCACATTCTGCGGTCGGGTGACTGCTGTTCCGCTCCACCCCTTCGTGTCTATGATCCGAAGGTGTCAGCGCAGCCCGCGTCCCAGCCACGGAGAGCGTCCGATGATCGCCCCGTTCCGCAGTGCCCGAATCTCCCTTTCGTTTCTTGCCGCCACAGCCCTTCTGTGCGTCGCCGCGCCGGCGGTTGCGCAGGCGGGGGCCGAATCCGGCCCGCTTCGCATGGAGGACATCTTCGAGGTCGAGATCGCGGGCGACCCGCAGATCTCGCCCGACGGCCGCCGGATCGTCTACGTCCGCCAGCGCGCCGACATCATGACGGACGGCCGCTTCTCGAACCTCTGGACCGTAGGCTCCGACGGGTCGGGCCACCGGCCGCTCACCTCGGGGGACTTCTCGGACAGTTCGCCCCGCTGGTCGCCCGACGGAACGCGGCTCGCCTTCGTCTCGAACCGCAGCGGCAGCGCGCAGATTCACGTCCGCTGGATGGATTCGGGCGAGACGTCGGTCATCACGAACGTGACCGAGCCGCCCCGGTCCTTCGAGTGGTCGCCGGACGGGACCCAGATCGCGTTCGGGAAGCTGGTGCCGAAGCCGGCGCCGACGATCGGGGGGATGCCGACGCCGCCGGAAGGCGCGGAGTGGGCCGAACCCGCTCAGGTCGTCGAGCGACTCGTGTATCGCTTCGACCAGTTGGGCGATCTCCCGCACGGGTTCGTGCACGTCTTCGTGGTTCCGTCCGAAGGGGGGACGGCCCGCCAGATCACGAGCGGCGACAACCACTGGGCCGGCAACGGGATCGGCGGGACGCACTTCTCCTGGACGCCCGACGGCACGGGCCTCGTCATGTCACGCGACCCGCGGGGCGGGGACACGGAGAGCGTCTTCGTGGCGGATACGGAGGTGTTCGAGGTCTCCGTCGCCGACGGCACGACCACGCAGCTCACGGATCGCCGGGGCCCGGATGACGGGCCGATCGTCTCACCGGATGGCCGCCACATCGCCTACTTCGGCATGGACGACCGCTTCCAGGGCTACCAGCTCACACGGCTCTACGTGATGAACCGGGACGGGAGCGACCCGCGTTCCCTCTCCGACGGACTCGACCGCGAGGTGTACGGGGCCACGTGGACGCCCGACGGGTCCGGCCTGTACGCGCTGTACGACGACGAGGGGATGACGAAGCTCGCTCTCTTCCGCCTCGACGACGACGGGAGCGGCCACCGGGTGCTGACCGACAACGTCGGCGGGGTCGGCCGCGCCTATGCCGGAGCGACGTACTCCGTGGCCGACGACGGCAGCTTCGCGATGAACTACACGACGCCCGCCGTGATCTCCGAAGTCGCAACAGGTCGCCCCGGAAGCGATGTCCGCGTGCTCACGGGCATCAACGACGACCTGATGGCCAAGCGGGAGATCGGCGAGGTCGAGGAGATCTGGTACGAGTCCTCGCACGATGGGCGGCCGATCCAGGGCTGGATCATCAAACCGCCGGGCTTCGATCCGTCGCGGCGGTATCCGCTCATCCTCGAGATCCACGGCGGCCCGTTCTCGAACTACGGGGTCCGCTTCGACCTCGAGAAGCAGCTCATGGCGGCGCAGGGCTACGTCGTCCTCTACACGAACCCGCGCGGGAGCACGAGCTACGGCGAGGAGTTCGGGAACCTGATCCACCACGCCTACCCCGGCGACGACTTCTACGACCTCATGTCCGGCGTCGACGCGGTCATCGACGAAGGGTATGTGGACGAAGAGCAGCTCTACGTCGTGGGTGGGAGCGGAGGCGGCGTCCTCACGGCCTGGCTCGTGGGCCGGACGGACCGCTTCCGCGCCGCGGTCTCGTGGTATCCCGTCATCAACTGGTACAGCTTCGTGCTCACGGCCGACATGGCCGCCTACGGCGTCAACTACTGGTTCCCCGGCTTCCCGTGGGACCACGTGGAGCACTACGAGTCGCGCTCGCTCCTGAGCGTGGTGGAAAACGTGACGACGCCGACGCGGATCGTGACGGGCGAGGAGGACTGGCGCACGCCGATGTCCGAGTCCGAGCAGTACTTCAAGGCGCTGAAGCTGCTCGGGGTGGAGACGTCGCTCGTACGCTTCCCCGGCGAGCCGCACGGCATCCGCCGCCGCCCGAGCCATCACATCGGAAAGATGCTGTCGACCCTGGAGTGGTTCCGCCGCTATGCCGCGACAACGTCTTGAATCGAGATAGCGGAGGGTTCTGACCGGAGGACTGTTGAATATCGAACTCCAGGCGTCCGATATTCAACAATCTCCGGGTCTCAAGGAGTGGTCAGCGGGCGACCTCGAAGGGGACGGTCGCGACCTGATCGTCCCACCAGATCGTGAACACGCCGCCTTCCTGCGTCATGTTCATGAACGAGATCGTGAGCTGGTCGGCCGACATCATGATCGCGTCCACAGCCATGGTCGTGCGCAGCACATCGCGATCCGGCGTGTAGCCGTAGGACCCCCAGAGCGCGTCCGGGTTCTCCTCACGGAAATTGTCCTTCGCGCCCCAGTTCGAGAAGATCAGCGTCCACTCGGCCTCGGTGAGTTCCGCGAACACGCTGTACTCGCCGGCCGGCAGGCGCTCGCCGCCGAACATGAGGTCCACCTCGGTCATGAAACGGGTGGACTGGTCGGCGCCGACGCGCCACAGCGGCGCCCCGCGCAGGAACTGCTGGCCATACTCGGCGCCCGAGCCGAACAGGTCGCGGCCGCGCAGGATGGGGCGGCCGTACGTCACGACGACCCAGGAGCCGCCCTCGTAGCCGCCTTCCTCGTTGAACGAGCCTCCGACCTGGGTGGCGGCCTCTCCGCGCGGGCTCATGCGCCGGTCCTGGGCCTCCGCGGCCGTGGCGAAGGCAAGGGCAACGCCGAGGGCGAGGGCAAGGCAGGGGATGGCGCGGAACATCTTCTTCATTCGTACCTCCAAGCAGGTTCAAGCGCGGCATCGCCGGCCGGCGATGCGCGAACAATTCTCAACAGCGACGGGCATCCTATGGTGGCGCGCGCGAACCCGAAAGCCGGGCGCGTCGCCGCGGCACGCGGGCTCCGATACAATATCGACCCATGAAGAGAACACGGCCCGCAAGCGGAACGTTCCGGTTCATCCTTGCGGCGGGCGGCCTGGTGGCGGCTGCGGCGTGTGGAGGCCGGACGCCGGAGGCGGGAGAGACCGGAGGGGCGGTCGCCGTCGAGGCGGTGCGAGCGGAGATCGAACGCGTCACGCGGCGTTGGGAAGCTTCGCTGATCGCGGGAGCGCCGGGCGACGCCGTCGCCGACGTCTTCACCCCGGACGCGGTGCGACTGCCGTCCGGAGAGCCGGCGGTTCGGGGGCACGAAGCCATCGTTCGCGCACTCGCCGGTTCCGTTCCGCTGCGCGAGGCCCGGTTCACGATCGAGGACATCGAAGTGGACGGCGACCTGGCGTTCGCGAACGGGATGTACCGGGTGCGCGGCCCCGACGATGTCGAACTCGGCGGAAAATTTCTCGAGGTGTGGAAGCGGCTCGAAACCGGGTGGCGTATCCACCGCGTCATGTGGGACTGACGCCCCGGTCCAAAGCGCTTCCGGCCCTCGGATAACTCCAGGAGATACGGACGAATGATGGGAACGGCGAGAACAGCGGGAACGGGAAGGGCGGCGTCCACCGACGCCGTGCACGCAGGCGAGCAGGAGCCGAGGCCCGAGGGGGCCGTCGTCACGCCGATCTACCAGACGGCGAACTACGAGCTTCACGGCGAGGACTACCACGACATCGGGTACATCCGGCTCAGCACGACGCCGAACCATCGCGTGCTCGGGGAGCGCATTGCGGCGCTGGAGGCGACGGAAGCGGCCCTCGTCCTCGGCAGCGGGATGGCGGCGATCTCGGGGTCACTGCTCACGCTGCTGTCCGCCGGCGACCATGTGCTCGTGCAGGACACCCTGTACGGCGGCACGGCCGCCTTCCTGCAGCAGGACCTGCCGCGGTTCCGGATCGGGCACACGGTAATCGACCCTCAGGATCCGTCGAGCTGGGCGGCCTCGCTGACGCCGACCACGCGCGCCATGTACGTGGAGACCCTCACGAATCCGCTCGTGCAGGTTGCGGATCTGGAGGCCGTCGTGGCGTTCGCGCGCGAGCACGGGCTCCTGACCCTGATCGACAACACGTTCGCGAGCCCCATCAACTTCAGGCCGGCGGAAATCGGCTTCGATCTCGTCCTCGAGAGCTGCACGAAGTACATGAACGGCCACAGCGACATCGTGGCCGGGAGCGTGGCCGGGCCGGCGGACCTCGTGCGCCGCGTGAAGGTGATGCAGGACCATCTCGGCGGATCCCTCGACCCACACGCGGCGTTCCTGCTCGAGCGCGGGCTGAAGACATTGAGCGTGCGCGTCCGCGAACAGAACGCGTCGGCCGGGCGGCTGGCGGCGCGGCTCGAGGCGCACCCGGCCGTGTCCGTCGTGCACTATCCGGGACTGACGAGCCACGCCCAGCACGAGCGGGCGGCGCGCCTGTTCGACGGCTTCGGAGGGATGCTGTCATTCGAGCTCGAGGGCGGCGTCGACGCGGCCGATGCCTTCATCTCCGCGCTGGAGATCCCGATGGTCGCGGCCAGCCTCGGGGGCCCGGAGTCGCTGGTCGTGCGGCCCGCAGCGGCCGTCCACGCGGGCATGTCCGCCGAGGAGCGGGCGAAGGCGGGCATCCGGGACGCCCTCATCCGCTTCTCCACCGGACTGGAAGCGACGGAGGATCTCGCGGCCGACCTCGACCGGGCGCTGGCGAACCTGCCGCGGGCGGTCGCGGGCCTCACCGCGTGAAGCCTCCCGGCCTGCCGGAGATCGAGGCGGCGCGGGACCGGGTCTACGCGGCGGCGCTCCGCTCGCCGCTCGTCCGCCTCGGCGTCGACGAGGGACCGGAGATCTGGCTCAAGCTCGAAAACCTGCAGCCGATCGGCTCGTTCAAGATCCGGGGTTCCGCGAACGCGATCGGCCTGATCCCGCCCGCGGAGCTGGCGGCGGGAGTATGGACGGCGAGCGCGGGCAACATGGCGCAGGGCGTCGCCTGGAACGCGCGGCGCCTCGGCGTCCCGTGCTCGGTCGTCGTCCCGGAGACGGCGCCGCGGCTCAAGCTGGACGCGATCGCCCGGCTCGGCGCGACCGCCGTCAAGACCTCCGTCGCCTCCTGGTTCGAGGTGTTCCGCACGCAGCGCTTCGACGGGATGGGCGGACGTTTCGTCCACGCCTTCATGGACCGCGACGTGATGGCGGGGAACGGAACCATCGCGCTCGAACTGATCGAGGACCTCCCCGACGTGGACGCGGTCGTCGTCCCCTTCGGGGGAGGCGGACTCGCGTGCGGGATCGCCGCCGGCGTGCGGGCCGTCGCGCCGCACGTTCCCGTCTTCGCGTCCGAGGTCGCGGGTCAGGCCCCGCTCGCGGAGTCGCTGCGCGCGGGCCGGGCCGTCTCGATCTCCTACACGCCCTCGTTCGTCGACGGTATCGGGGGCCCGCACGTGGAACCCGCAATGTGGGAACTGGCGCGGGATCTCCTCGCCGGCTCCGTCGAGATCACGCTCGAAGACACCGCGGAGGCGATCCGATTGCTCGCCACCCGCAACCGCGTGGTCGCCGAGGGGGCGGGCGCCTCCTCCGTCGCGGCCGCCCTGTCGGGCGCGGTGAAGGGGGACAAGATTGTCTGCGTCGTGTCAGGAGGGAATCTGGATCCGTCCAGCCTGGCCACCATTCTCGCGGGCGACGTGCCATGAGCGACATGACCGAGCCGTCCGCCTCAGGCAAACCGCCCGCCCACAACCACCCTCCCGCGACGCTCACCGCCGCCCAGGTCTCGCAGATCCTGAAGCGGGCCGCCGAAATCGACGCCCGCGGCGATTCGATGACCGTCGAAGAGTTGGAGCGCATCGCCGGCGAGGCGGGGATCGACCCGCGCGCGACGAGAACCGCGATCGCGGAACTGATAGCGGGAGAGGTGCCGGTGCCCGTTCCCGCACCGCAAACTCCGGCGGTCCCCGGGGCGAGCGCCGGACACCCGGCCTCCCCCTCTCCCGGACGCATCATCGCGGGCGGGGCCGTCGGCGCGGCCTTCGGGTTCATCTTTGCGAGCTCGCTCGGGGGCGCCATCGCGGCATCCGGCGCCACGATGATCTACCTCATGCTGCGCGCCATGCAGGCCATGAAGCGCGGCAGCCAGCTCGACTTTCAGCTCCAGAACTTCACCCTCTGGTTCGTGTCGACACTGATCCTCTCGGCCGCGTTCGAGGTTGAGGGGTTCCTGTTGTCCGTGCTCTGCTGGATCCTCACCTCGGCCATCGGCGGACTCCTCGTCCGCTTCGGCCCCCGCGAGGAGGAGCCGGAGGGGGAGACGGACAGCACGGCGCTGGTCAGGGAGGATCGGGTTCGATGAGAGTCCGGCCCCCACTCATCGTCTCGACCTTCCTGATCATTTGGACGGTCTCTTGCGGTGCCCCCGTCGACGAGCGCGGGGGAGAGGGCCGGTCCGCGGGTGCCTCGGCGCAACTGGCGGCGCTGCTCGACTCGGCGTGGGTCCGGGATCTGGAGACGAACCCCATGATCCGCCTGCGGGAGGGGCTGGACGTGGAGCGGCTCCCCCAACTCGGCTACGAGGCGGCGGAGGAACGGGCCGCGTTCTTCCAGCGGCAACTCGAGCGCGCCCTCGCCATCGACGCGGGGGCGCTGTCGCCCGATGAGCGCGTCACGCTGGAGACCCTGGTCTGGCAGGCGGAGATGGCCGTCGAGGGGCACCGGTACTTCTGGCTCCGGAGCGTCCTGACGCCGTACTCGAGCGTTCTCCGCGGGTACAGCCAGATCTTCCCGCTCCTCCCGCTCGAGGATGAGGAGGACCTCGACCGGTTCGTGGCGCTGGTGGAGCAGGTGCCGTCCCACGTGCGCGGCCTCGAGGACTACGTGCGGGGGCAGTTCGAGCGCGACTTCATCGTGTCGAGCCAGAACCTCGCGCCGGTCGTCCAACTCGTGCGGGCCACGGCGGGGGAAGCGGAGGGCGGCCCCTTCGCGCTTCCCGCGGATCGCGCCTCCGGGTTGGACCCCGGCCGCCTGGCGGAAGCGAGGGCCCGCATCGGCGAGGTCGTCCGCGATTCCATCAACCCGGCGCTCGAGGAACTCGCCGCCTTCCTCGAGGGACCGTACGCGGCGCGCGCCCCGGCCGGGGTCGGCCTCTCGCAGTATCCGGAGGGTCGCGAGTACTACCTCTACCTGACCCGCCTCCACACGACGATGGACGTCTCGCCGGAGGAAGTGCAGGCGGCCGGGTACGAACTCCTCGCCGAGTTTCGCGCGCGCATGGCGGAGATCCGCGACCGCCTCGGCTGGGAGGGGAGCGCGGAGGAATTCCACGAGCACCTGAAGACGGACCCGCGCTACTTCCCGACGTCCCACGAAGAGGTGCGCGAGCGGCTGCTGGCCGCGTCCACCCGGATGCTCGAGCGCATCGACGACTACTTCCTCGGCGTCCCCGAAGCCCCGTGGGATGCGCGGCGCCTGGCGCCCGAACTCGAGCCGGCGATGACGTACGGCTACTACTCCGCGCCCACGGCGGCCGAACCGACCGGCATCTACTACTACAACGGCTCGAACCTGGATCAGCGGAGTTGGCTCGGGCTCGCGTCGATCGCGCTCCACGAGCTGATCTCCGGCCACCACTTCCAGATCGCGGGCCAGCGCGAGAGCGAGACGCTGCCGGACTATCGGCGAAACACCTCGTACACGGCCTACACGGAGGGCTGGGGCTCCTACGCGTCGTTTCTGGGGTTCGAGGCGGGCGTATACGAGGACCTGCACAGCGAGTACGGCTTCTATATCCTGGAGAGCTTCCTCGCGACCCGGCTCGTGGTGGATCCGGGGATGAACTACTTCGACTGGACGAGAGAGGAGGCGCGCCGGTTCATGCGCGAGAACACGCTCGAATCGGAGACCCAGATCGCGACGGAGTCGCTGCGCTATTCCACGGACCTGCCGGGGCAGGCGCTCGCCTACCAGATGGGGAAGCGCAAACTGCTCGAACTGCGGGCCCGGGCGGAGGATGCGCTCGGAGACGATTTCGACATCCGCCGCTTCCACGATGTCGTACTGCGGAACGGATCCGTGCCCATGGTCGTGCTCGAGCGCCAGGTCGACGAGTGGATCGACCGGAGCGCGCCCGGGGGCGACGGATCCTAGCGCTGCGGCGACCGCGCCCCGGCTGGACGGGCTGGATGCTCCTCATCCTCCTCGCGACCGCGGCCCTGCTCGCCGCGTGGGCGTTCTGGTGGGAACCGGGCCGACTGGTCCTCAACCGGGCCGACCTCGAGGTGCCGGGATGGCCCGAGGGGGAGGAAACCCGCATCGCGCTCATCGCCGACCTGCACGTGGGCTCGCCCCGAAACGGACGGGACAACCTGCGCCGCGTCGTGCGGCGGGTGAACGAGACGCTCCCGGATCTCGTGCTCATCGCCGGCGATCTCACGATCGACAACGTCATGGGCGGCCGATTCGTGCCGCCGGAGGAGATCGCCGAGGACCTCGCCGCTCTCGACGCCCGCTACGGCGTGTTCGCAGTGCTCGGCAACCACGACCGCTGGCTGTCGGCCGAGCGCGTGGAAGAGGCGCTCTCCGGCGTCGGGATCAACGTGCTCGACAACCGGGGCCGGCGGGCGCGGGTGCGGGGTAACGACGTCTGGATCGCGGGCGTGGCGGACTTCTGGACGGGCCATCCGTCGGTCGAGGCCGCGCTCGATGGGGTCCGGCCCGGCGAGCCCGTGATCGTCGTGACGCACAATCCGGACATCTTCCCGGAGGTGCCGGCGCGGGCCTCCCTGACGCTGGCCGGTCACACGCACGGCGGGCAGGTGATCATCCCGTTCGTGGGCCCCGGGATCACCCCCTCCCGCTTCGGCGACCGATACGCGGCGGGTCACGTGGTGGAGGACGGACGACACCTCTTCGTCACGACCGGCGTGGGGACGAGCCGGCTCGGCGTGCGCTTCCTCGTGCCGCCCGAAGTCGTCGCGCTCCGGCTCACGCGCTGCGAATCCTGCGAGTCGCCGCCGGAGTGACTATCATGCCGCCCACGGGCTGCCAGCCCGCGGTTGGAACCTCGAACCGGACCTGAAATCGGAGTGACACCGAACATGCCGTCTCATTCGAACCCGCGCGCCCGCGGGGGGCGTTTCCCGGGCGCCGCGTGGCCCCTGGCCATCGCAAGCCTGGTCCTGCTTCCCCTCGCCGCCGCCGCCCAGGAAGACAAGCTGCCGCCGCCCGACGGCTGGCTCACCCGCACCGACCACGGAGGAGACGGTGTGGAGGCCCTCCAGGAGATGCCGCCCGGCTGGCACGTCACCACGGGACCGGCCGGCATCTTCTACGACCCCGAGACCCGGGCGGACGGCGATTTTCGCGTCGAGTCGACCGTCTTCCTGTTCGACCCCGAAGGCCGGAACGAAGGGTTCGGCGTCTTCATCGGCGGCGCGGACCTCCAGGGAGACGGTCAGGCCTACACCTACCTTCTCATCCGGGCGGACGGGAGCGTGATCGTGAAGCGCCGGGACGGCGACGAGACCTCCACGCTCCTCGAGTGGACGAAGCACGAGGCGGTCGTCGCCTGGGCGGCGCGGGGCGAGGGCGCGGCGACAGCGAAGAACGTCCTCTTCGTGGAGGCCGGGGGCGAAGAGGTGGTCTTCGGCGTGAACGAGCAGGAGGTGTTCCGGACGGCGAGAACGGGCCAGCACGTCGACGGCGTTGTGGGACTGAGGGTCAACCACGGCCTCAACCTGCACTTTTCCTCGCTGGAGGTGACCGATGGCTGAGTCCACGGCCGGGCCGGCCGGCTCCGGATCGGCGCGGCTCGAGGCGATCTGGCTCAAGTCGGCACGGAGCGGCCCCATGGAGTCGGTCCCGGAAGCGACCCTCGTCGCGGGAAAGGGCCTGGAGGGGAACGCCGACCTCGGCGGCTACCGGCAGGTGACGCTCCTCGACGCGGACGCCTGGGAGACGGCGACGCGGGAGGTCGGTGTCGATCTGGCCCCGGATGCCCGCCGGGCCAACCTGCTCGTGCGCGGCGTAGACTTCTGCGAGACCGCGGACCGGGTGCTGCGGATCGCGGGCTGTCGCATCCGCATTCGCGGCGAGACGCTGCCCTGCGGGCGCATGGAGGACGCGGCGCCCGGGCTCAAGGCGGCGCTGGCGCCCGACTGGCGCGGCGGCGCGTACGGAATGGTGCTCGAGGGCGGCCCCCTCGCCCTCGGCGACGCGGTGGCCTGGGAATCCTGACCGCCGGCCCCGCGCGCCGCCACGCCGTCCTCGCGGCTCTCGTGGTCGGGTGTGGCGCTCCGGCCTCCGAAGCGGCCCCCCCGACCCGGGCGGGCTCACTCTCCGTCTTCGAGGCGGAACTCTTCTACCAGACGGTCGGGGTCGGAGAGCCGGTCGTCGTCGTGCACGGCGGGCCGGGCCTGGACCACTCCTACCTTCGTCCATGGTTCGGACCGCTGGCGGAGACGAACCAGGCCATCTTCTACGATCAGCGGGGCCTGGGGGCGTCCAGGGCCGTGGTGAACGCGGCGAGCCTCTCGATGGAGCGCTACCTCACGGACATCGACCGGATCCGGGAACACGTCGCGCAACGCGAGAAGATTACGCTGCTCGCGCACTCGTGGGGAGCGATTCCGGCCCTCCTCTACGCCACGGAGCGCCCCGAGCGGTTGGAGGCGCTCATCCTCGTCGCCCCCGTCGAGCCGGGCAGCCGGTTTCGCGAGCAGACCGATGAGAACCAGTTGGCCAGGAGGGATTCGGTCGACCTCGCGGCCATCGACTCGATTCGGGGGACGCCGGAGTTCGCGGCGCGGGAGGCGGAGGCCATCAGCCAGGTCTTTTTCCACGTCTTCCGCGGGACGTTCGCGGACGGAAGCGTGGCGGACAGCCTGCTTCGCCTCTCCCTGCACGAGCGGACGGCGCGCCAGGGGCAGCTCGTCGCGAGCCTGCTCATGACTCCGCTCCAGGGGCTCGACTTCTGGGACCTTCTCGGCGAGATCGAAATTCCGGTGCTCATCGTGCACGGCGCGCAGGATCCGATCCCCACCGAGATGGTGGAGGCGATGAACGAGGCGCTGCCTGACAGTCGCCTGATTCGGATCGATGGATCGGGACATTTTCCGTTCATCGAGAAGCCGGCGCCGTTCTGGGACGGCGTGCGGGAATTTCTTCAGCGGCGGCCGCGGGAAGGACCGTGACCGCGGACGGCCCGGCGCCGGGCCCGGTCCGCGACCCGGCCGCCCTGAGAGGTGTCCTCTCCCGCCTCAATGAAGCGCGGCTCGCGTCCGAACGCAGCTCCGCCCGCCTCGGCGCCATGCTTTCGGGGTTCGAAGAGCTTGCCGCCGTCCTGCCGGGCGAGGACCGCCGGCCGGGCGAGGATCGCCGGCCGGGCGCGGCCGGGGCGCTGGCGGAACTCGAGGCGCTTCTGGCCGAACCGGGCGCGGAAACCGGCGCCGAGGCGCTGCGCGGGTATCTCGAACCGATCCTCGAACGGCTGATCGAGGCCCTGCTCGACCATCCGGAGCGTCGCCTGGCCGCGTACGGGTCCCTCCTCCCCGGCGAGAACAACCATCATCACGTGGCGTCGCTCGTCGGGCGCTGGGTGGAAGGGACGGTGGAGGGCACGCTTCACGACCGGGGCTGGGCCGCGCGACAGGGTTATCCCGGGTTCGTCCCCGGAACTTCCGGCGACCGCGTCGCGGTGAAGGTGTTCGAGAGTCTCGCGCTCCCCGAGGCCTGGGACCGGCTCGACGCCTTCGAGGGCGAAGCGTATCGGAGGATCCTCGCCCCCATCGAGATGAAGTCGGGGACGGGAGCCGGAAGCGAGACCGTGTGGCGGGTCTGTAACATCTATGAACTCACGGACCTCGCCGGCCCGGCCCGCGCGTCGGATCGCGAGAGCGGCCCCGCCTGAGCCGCGCCAGGCCGCTATTCGTCGGCCTTCACCTCCTCCCAAACGGCGTCGAGCGTCTCGAGGTCCGCGCCCTTCCATTCGAGGCCGCGGCTCTCCGCGAGTTCGATCATGCGCCGGCAGCGGCGCTCGAATTTCTCGACCGCGCCGAGAAGCGCGTTGGCCGGGTGAACGCCGGCCCACCGCGAGGCGTTCACCACCGCGAAGAGCAGATCGCCCACCTCCGCGGCGACCTCCGGGCTCGCCTCCCCGATCCGGGGCGGGGCGGCCGACCCGGGAGACTCCGACGCGTCTTCGGCCGCCGCGTGCTCGAGTTCCGCCGTCTCTTCGCGCACCTTCTCCACGGGACCCGCGAGATCGGGCCAGTCGAACCCGAACCCGGCCATCCGCTCCTGCACGCGGGCCGCGCGGCTGAGAGGGTCGAGCCCGGTCGAGACCCCGTGGAAGGGATCGTCCGGTGACTCGCGTTCCGCGGCCTTGAGGGACTCCCAGTCGGGCGGGGCGTCGGCATCGCCGTACACGTGCGGGTGGCGGGCCTCCATCTTCGCCTCCAGCGCTTCGACGACATCGGCGGCCCCGAAGGCGCCGCGCTCTTCGGCGAGCACGATCTGGAAGGCGACGTTCAGGAGCAGGTCGCCCAGTTCTCCCGACAGGTCGCCATCGTCCCCCGCCCGGATCGCGTCCGCGACTTCGTGCGCCTCCTCCAGGAGATAGGGACGCAGCGTCTGCGGCGTCTGCTTCGCGTCCCAGGGACAGCGGACGCGCAGGAAGCGGACGAGCGCGAGGACGCGGGCGACGGCATCATCCCCGTCGCGCCCGGCTTCCGCGTGGAGACGCTCCAGGCCGGCGGCGGTTGGCTCTTGCATGACGGCGAAAGTATCATCCCGTGGCAGGACGCGAACCTTCCCCGAACCCCCGGCGACGCTTGACCCCCAGCCGCGAAGACCCCCCCTACCGAGCGTGGCTCGAGGTCGATCTGGCGGCGCTCTCGCGGAACGCCCGGCGCGTGGCGAAGCACGTGGCCCCCGCCCGCTTCGTCCCGATGGTCAAGGCGGACGCGTACGGCCTCGGCGCGATCGAGGTCGCCCGCGTCCTGGACCGGCTGGAGCCCTACGCGTTCGGGGTCGCGACGCCGCCGGAAGGCGCCGAACTCCGGCGGGGCGGGATCGAGCGCCGCATCGTCGTCTTCGCCCCCTCGGCCGCCACCGAGATCGCCCAGCTTCTCGAGGCGCGGCTCGAGAGCGCGGCGCTGAGCCTGGCGTCGCTCGAGAAGCTCGAGGCCGGCGCGCGGGCGGCGTCGGCGCAGATCCCCGCCCACCTCGAGATCGACACCGGTATGGGTCGCGCGGGCCTCCCGGCGGACGAGGCCGCGGCGTGGACGCCCGAGGTCGCGTCGATCCTCTCACGCGGCGGCGTCTCGCTGGCGAGCGTCTACACCCATTTCCATTCCGCCGGAACGGATCCGGCCGCGACATCCCTTCAGTTGGCTCGCTTGCTGCAGGCCGCAGCGGTCCTGGAGGAGGCCGGCGTCGAGATCCCCTTCCTGCATGCGGCGAACAGCGATGCGGTGATGGCGGATCCGCAGTATCATCTGGGGCTCGTCAGACCGGGGATCTACCTGTACGGGGGACGGCGGGGGGCGGGCGCCCCGGGGGCGCCGGCGGACCCGGAGAGTGTGGCGCGGGTACGCGCGAGGGTGCTGGAAGTCCGTGACCTGGCGCCGGGCTCGACGGTCAGCTACGGGGCTACCTACACGACGAAACGTGCCGAACGTCTCGCGACTCTGGGGATCGGTTACGCGGACGGGTTGCCGTGGCGTCTGTCGAACCAGGGACGAGCGCTCATCCGCGGAGTCCAGGTGCCGATCCGGGGCGGTGTCTGCATGGACGTGACGTCGGTGGACGTTTCCGGCGCGCCGGGTGTCGAAGCTGCGGACGTGGCCACGCTGCTGGGCCGTGACGGAGGGAAAGAGGTCGGGCTGGCGGATTTCGCGGAGACCGCCGGGACGATCGAATACGAGGTGCTGACGGCGATCGGACGCCGCCTGCCGCGACACTACGTGGGCGGATGGGCCGACGCTGCGGATGGGAGCCGATGACCGAGACTCGAGTGACAGCCGGAGAGCCGCGCTCATGGGAAGATCTCGCCGCCCGGGCGAGGGTCGCCCGCGAGCGCGCGTACGCTCCGTACTCCCGTTTCCTCGTCGGCGCGGTGCTCGAGGCCGATGACGGCCGGGTCTTCGCCGGGTGCAACGTGGAGAACGCCTCGTATCCCGTGGGGACGTGCGCCGAGCGGGTCGCGCTGGGGCACGCGGTCGCCTCGGGAGCACGCGCCTTCTCCCGCATCGCGATCGTGACGAGCGGCGCCGTCCCGGCCCCGCCGTGCGGGATGTGTCGCCAGGCGCTCGCCGAGTTCGGCCGGAAACTCGAGGTCATGAGCATCGGAACGAACGGGGAGTCCGCCGTGTGGCGGTTGCGGGACCTGTTGCCGGCGAACTTCTCGCTGGAACGGATGGCCGCGCCGGCGGAGACGGGGCCGTGAACGGACGGGGACTCGCGGCGCTCGTCACGATGATCCTCCCGGTCATGCTGGGCGCCTGCGCGGAGGATCCGCTCTCCCTGGGCTCCGAGAAGGTGCCGGGCGCCGGCGTGGATACGCGGGACGTCACCATCTCCGTTTCCGATCTGCCGTCCTGGCGGGATACGACCCTGACCGGCTTCGCCCGGCCCTCCACCGCACCGTTCGTGTACGTCACGGCCGGGACCGACGTGTCGAGTCGCGGGCTCGCGCGCTTCCACGTCCCCGACACGATCCGGACATTCGTCGACACGCTGCCGGCCGCGAAGTTCGAGGAGGTGGAGTTCGTGCTCGGCTTCGACACGATCCGCTCCGAGTTCACGGACTTTCCCATCACGGTCAGGCTCGTCGAACTGGGGGAGCGTTTCGAGCCTCATGACGCGACGTGGCAGGAGGCGGCGGCCGGGGTCCCGTGGACGGAGCCCGGGGGCAGCCTCGGGGTCGAGATCGCGTCGGGGGTGCTGGAGGCGGTGTCGGATACGCTTCTCATGACGCCGGCCGTGGCGGAGGACTCGCTGATGAAGGCGTGGCGGCGGACCGCCGGGGGCAACGGCTTCGCGATCGTGCTGGACGGCCCCGAAACGAAACTCCGGGTGACGCAGATGGCCCTCCGGTACGACCCGACGCTCGTCGGGCGCACCATCCCGGTGCCGCAGTCCCAGTTCTGGGACGAACGCGCGTTCATTTTGGATCCGCCACAGCCTCCGACGGGCACGGAGCTTCGCGTCGGCGGTCTCCCCGCCTCGCGCATCTACTTCGAGTTCGTCCCCCCCGGCATCGTCGGGGAAGCGGGGCTCGAGGGGGCCACGGTAAGCCAGGCCGAAATCATCCTGCACCCGCTGGCCGAGCCCGACCTGTACGCGGCGGAGCGCACGATCGAGGCCCGAAAGGTGAGTCTCCTCGGGGACCCGTTCGAGGTTGGCGAAAAGACTCCGATCGGGAGCGGGGACCTGCTCACCACGACGCTCGATCCCGCCAGACTCCGCGAGGGTGAGCCGGTTCGCCTCGACATCACGGTCCTGATGGCAGGGGCCGTGCGGGATTCGCTGCGGCGGCTCCGGATCGGCCTCCGGGCGGATCCCGATGCGCAGGCGCTGGGCTACTGGGAGTTCGGTTCCGCCGAATCGCCACCGGAATTCCAGCCGAGGATCCGCATCGTCTTCAGTTCCGCGCCCGCCTTCACGGTGCCGTGATGCGGGCCGTCCGAGGGTTCCGGGGATGGGTTCGGGCCGGGTTCGTCCTCGCCGCGCTGGCGGCGTCGCCCGTGGCCGTTTTCGCGCAGACACCGATCACGGCCGTCGGACTCGGATATCCGGTCGCGCCCGTGGATGGCCGCTCGGCGGCGCTCGGCGGGGCGGGCAGCCTGCTCGGCGGATCGTACAGCCTCACGAACCCGGCCGACCTCCTCCTTCACGCCGAACCCGGGTTCTCCGTCTCGCTGGCCAGCGAGGGCGTGACGCTGGAGGGTGAGAGCAGGTCGCTCGACACGGGACGAGGACGTTTCACGACGATCCGCGCGCTCGTCCCCTACAACGATTGGGCCTTCAGCCTGGCCTTCGGCGGCGAGTTCGACCAGGACTGGTCCAACATCCTGCAGGACACGCTGCGGCTGAACGATGGCATGGTTCCGTACGAGGAGACTCGGGAGCACAACGGCGGGATCAGCGCGATCGATGCGTCGCTCGCGCGTCGCCTCGGGCCGCTGGGTCTCGGGATCTCCGCGCAGCGGCTCACCGGATCGCTGCGGCAGTCGTTCTTCCGTCAGTTCGATGATCCGATCGGAGGGGCTCCCGCGCTCGGCGGCATCGTAGGGGCGAGGGAGCTGTCGTGGCGAGCCTGGCGCTTCAAGGGGGGTGGGTCGATCCGGCTGGGCGACCGGGTCGTGGCGGGCGTTGCGCTCGGGACGGGAGGGACGCTGTACGCGACCCCCGAAGCGGCGGATGAACCCGAGGCGGAGTTCGATCTGCCGACCTCGATCGAACTCGGCGGTAGCGTGCGCGTGACGGACCACCTCCTCGTCACCGCCGGTGGCGGCCGGGCCGGGTGGTCCGCCGTGGGGTCGCGCGACGAAGCGGCCGGCTCCCCGTTCCAATCCCACGACACCACCTGGCTGGGCGGCGGGATCGAATACGGCGCGCTCTCCCTGCTCGGCGGGAGGCTGCCGCTTCGGGCCGGCTGGCGGAGGACGGGGCTCCCCTTCAGCCCGGGTGCGGAAGCGCTCGAAGAGTCCGCCTTGACGGGTGGCTTCGGCTGGGAGTTCCAGGATGGACTCGCCGTATTCGATCTTGCCGTCGAGAGCGGATCGCGGGGCGACGTCGCGACGGCCGGCTTCGCGGAGAGCTTCCGGCGCGTCACGCTCTCCTTCTCCCTCCGGCAGCGTTGAGCCACCCATGGAGAGGCCGAAGCTCGTCACGCTGAAGGCGCCCGCCGCGGATCGCCCCCGCGACCCCCGCCCGCTCGGGCGGCGGGTCTACATCGAGACCTACGGGTGTCAGATGAACATCAACGACACCGAGTTGATGGAGGGGCTGCTCGTCGACGAAGGCTTCGTGAGCGTGGACGCGCCCGAGCGCGCCGATGTCATCCTCGTGAACACCTGCGCGATTCGCGAGCACGCGGAACAGCGCGTTCGAGGCCGGATCGGCGAACTGCAGCGTCACCGCAAGCGGCATTCCGGCCTCGTGCTGGGGGTGACGGGGTGCATGGCGCAGCGGCTGGGCCCACGGCTCATCGAGGAGGCGGCGGGCGTGGACGTAGTGGCCGGGCCGGATGCGTACCGCGCCCTGCCGGAACTCATCGGTTCGATCCGGGCGAACGCGATCGAGCGCGGACAGACGCTGCTCGGACTCGACGCGGAAGAGAACTACGAGGGCGTGGACAGCGTGAGGCGGGAAGGCGTGAGCGCCTGGATCACGGTCCAGCGCGGCTGCGATCACCGCTGCACCTTCTGCATCGTTCCCTACGTGCGGGGACCCGAGAAGAACCGGACGCCCGAGGCGGTCCTCGCCGAGACCCGGCGCGCCGTGGAGGAGGGGTTCACCGAAGTCGTGCTCCTCGGGCAGACCGTGAACTCGTACGAGTCCGGAGACTGGAACTTCGCGACGCTGCTGCGGGCCGTAAGCCGCGTGGACGGCATCCGCCGCGTGCGATTCACCTCTCCCCATCCCAACGATGTGACGCCCGAACTGCTCGACGTGATGGCGGGGGAGCCGACGGTCTGCCGCCAGCTCCACCTGCCCGTGCAATCGGGCTCCGATCGCATTCTCAAGCGCATGGTCCGGCGCTACACGAGCGAGGGATTCCTCGAGAAGGTCGACGCCGCGCGCCGCGAGGTACCCGGCATCGCGCTCTCCACGGACGTGATCGTGGGTTTCCCGGGGGAGATGGAGGCGGATTTCGAGGCCACGCTGGACCTGATGCGGGACGTGCGGTTCGACGATGCCTATCTGTACAAATACTCGCTGCGGGAAGGGACGCCGGCTACGCGCTTCCCGGACGCGGATTTCGTGCCGGACGAAGTGGGTTCGGAGCGGCTGGAACGACTGATCGGCGAGCATCGCGCGATCCAGCGCGAGATCAACGAGTCGGAGGTGGGTTCGCGGCGCGAAGTCCTGATCGAGCGCTCCGCGCGCTCGCAGGGCGATGTGCTCGGCAGGACGGAGCAGAACAAGGTCGTCGCCTTCCCCGGAGACCCCTGCCGGATCGGTACGTACGCGCAGGTGCGGCTGACGGGGACGACGGGCGCGACCTTCATGGGACAGCCATGCTGATGCGTTTCGTGATGCGGCTCCTCGCCTTCGTCGTCGTCATCCTCGCGGCGTTCTGGTTTTCGGTGAGGAACGGGAGTGAACTCGTAAACGTCGTGCTGCCTTTCCTCCGCATCCGCGCCCCGCTCCCCCTCGTCGTCTTCGCCTGCATCCTCGGGGGGATGGGCCTCTCGGGCCTGCTCGCGTGGCGGGCCGAGCTGCGGGCCCGGCGCCTGGCCAGCCGGGCGGCGTCGGCGCGCCTCGCGTTCGAGCCGCCGGCCGCGTCGGAGTCCCCGGCCGCGTCGGAACCCCCGGCCCCGCCCGGGCCCTCGAGCCCGTCGGAACGATCGGAGCCGAGTCCCCTCCTTTGACGGACGGTTGATGCCCTCTCCGAGCGTAGGGGTTGTACTCTGCGCCCGGAGGCTGATCGACGTCCCGCTCCCTGTCGCCCCTGCTTCTGACGGCCCTCGCGCTCGCCGCCGGGGATGTGGCCGGGCTCGCACTCGCCCCTGCCGACGCCGTCGCTCTCCACGCTCCCGCGGCGATCGCGGCGGGACTCGTTTGCGTGATCGTCGGCCGGGCCGCCCTGCGGGTCCGCGGCCGGGCCCGCTCCGTCCGAGCCGGCGGCGTCCCGCCACGCGCGACGGTCGGCCTCTCCGTCGCACTCGCCGCCGTGGCCGGGTTGCTCGCGGGTCTGCCGAGCGGCGCGGCGGCGCGGGGGGCCTGCGTGACCACGCTGGAGGTGGGCGCGCCGGTCGCGGCGGTCGGCACGCTCGGCGACCCGGTGCCGGAGCGGCAGGCGGGCGGGGGCGCCGGCCCGGTCCGGGTGTCGATCCGCGACGTCCACATCGTCTCGGGGGGGCGGATCTGCCGCCTGGACGCGGTGCGCGCCTTTGTGCGGCCCGGAGCGGGGCGAGAGGCGGGCGCGGCGGTGCTTGCCCGGGGCACATGGCGCGCGGCGGGCGGGACGGACCCGGAAGCGGGACGGCCGCGGCTGCCCCGTCCGCCCGCCACGGTGGGCTGGATCGGCGGCGCGACGCTGGAGCCGCTGGGTGTGCCGGCGAACGCCGTGGGCCCGCGCGGTCTCGGCCGCCGGATCATCGAATGGCGCGCCGGGCTGCTCGCCCGGCTCGATGCCCGGCTCGCCCCCGAACACCGGGCGATCGGCAAGGCCCTGCTGCTCGCCGACCGCAGCACGCTCGACCCTGCGACGAGAGAGGCGTTCGTCGGGGCCGGGATCATCCACCTGCTCGCGATCTCCGGGCTCCACGTCGGCCTGATCGGGGCTTCGCTTGCCTGGCTCATCGGCCTTCGCGTGCGCGGTCCGCGCCGGCTGCTCTACGCCGCCTGCTGCACGAGCGCGTACGTGTGCCTCATCGGCGCGCCGCCCTCGGCCGTGCGGGCGGCGCTGATGTTCTGGGGCTGGGCGCTCGCTTTCCGCCGGGCGCGCCCCGCCCGCCTCAGCGACCTTGCGGCGCTCGCGGCGACGCTCGCCATCCTGGCCGACCCGCTCATCGTGACGGACGTGGGCTTTCAGCTCTCGTTCGCCGGTTTCACGGGCGTCGTGCTCGGGGGCCGCGCGCCGTTGCCGCGTTTGCCCTCCCGACACCTGCGCGGGATCGGGCGGGCGCTTGCCGTGAGTTGCGGCGCCTTCCTCGTTACCGCGCCCATCGCGGCCTTCCACTTCGACCGCATCGTCGTCGCCTCGATCCCGGCGAGCGTGGTGGCGGGCGGGGTCGTGAGTCTCGCGCTTCCCGCGCTCGCGCTCACGCTGGTCCTGCCGTGGGGTCTCTGGGTCCTGTTCGCCGGTGCCGCGGACGTCGCGCTCGCGGGCCTCGCGGCCATCGCGGCCTTCTTCGCGGGGCTCCCTCTGAGCTGGACGGGCCCCGGACTCGGCCCCCGCGCGTGGGCGGTCGCGGCCGCGCTCGTCGCCCTCGCCCTCGATCGGAGGCGCGCCCGACGCGGCCTCGGCGTCCTCTCGGTCGGCGCCGTGCTCGCACTCGCGGTCGCCTGGCCCCCGCTCCGGGCCGGCCTCCACCGTGACACGGCGCTCGTCTGCACGCTCGCCGTGGGGCAGGGCGACGCCGCCGTCGTGCGGACCGGCGCCGGCCGATGGCTCGTCTTCGACGCGGGCCCGGGCTCGGCTTTCCGAACGGCCGGCACGGCATCCGGCCCGCCGATGGCCGACGCGGGAGACCGCGTCGTCGTGCCTTTCCTGCGCGGCAAGGGCGCCCGCACCGTGGAGCTGCTCGCCATCTCCCATCCCCACCTCGACCACTACGGCGGCGCCGCGGCGGTGTTCGAGGCCCTCCGGGTCCGCCGGGTGTTCGATCCCGGCGTCCCGGAACCCAGCGCCTCCTACCTCGCCTTCCTCGAACGGCTTCAGGAGGAAGGCGCCTCCTGGCACGCGCCGCGCGCCGGCGACCGCCTCCGCATCGACGATGTCGAACTCGAGATTCTCTGGCCTGAGGGCCCGGCCGGCTCGGACGCGAACGAGGGCTCCCTCTCCTTCCGTCTCACAGTCGGCGACTTCCGCTACGTGAACACCGGCGACGCCGGCATCGAGGTGGAGCGCGAGATCCTGGAACGCCTTGCGCCGCGCGGACCGGAGACGGACCTCCTCAAGCTCGGCCACCACGGCAGCCGGACCTCCAGTTCCCTTGAATGGCTGGAGGCGACGCAACCGGACATCGCGGTGATTTCGGCAGGGATTCGGAACCGGCACGGACACCCGCACGCCGTGACGCTGGCGCGACTCGACTCCGCCCGGGTGCCGCGGGTGTGGCGGACGGATCTCGACGGCCCCCTGTGCGTCGAGATCGACGCACGCGGCTGGAGGATCGCGGACGCGCCTTGACGCGAAAAACCGCCCCTCCGTAAGCTCTAGCCGTCCGTGGCAAAAGCCCCGCGACTGCTGGCCCACCCCCCGACTTCCGCGGAGCCACCTTGACCGGATCCATCGTCACCGTAGAGCACTTCATCGCCGAACAGGAGCGCGAATACCCTCAGGCCACGGGCGCGCTCACCGACATCCTGCTCCAGATCAGCCTCGCCGCGAAGGTCATCTCCGCAGCCGTGAACCGCGCCGGCCTCATCGACATCCTCGGCGTGATCGGGAGCACGAACGTGCACGGCGAGGAAGTGCAGAAGCTGGACGACTACGCGAACGACGTCCTGCTGAACCTGTTGCGGCGCTGCGGCAGCCTGAGCGGCATGGTGTCCGAGGAAGAGGAGGGGTTCGTCCATGTCCCCGAATCGCGCGACCCCGGACCGTACATCATCGCGTTCGACCCGCTCGACGGAAGTTCGAACATCGACGTGAACATCTCCGTGGGGACCATCTTCTCCGTCTACCGCAAGCGGAGCGACGGGACCAAGGTGCGGAGGCGCGACCTGCTTCAGCCGGGATCCGAACAGGTCGCGGCGGGCTACGTCCTCTACGGCTCCTCCACCATGCTCGTCTTCACGACCGGGGCGGGCGTCCACGGCTTCACGCTCGACCCCGGGATCGGCGAGTTCCTCCTCTCGTACCGGAACCTGCGCATCCCCTCGCCCGGCAAGAACATCTACAGCATCAACGAAGCCTATTTCGACAAGTGGACGCCGGGTCAGCAGCGGCTCGTGGAGCGCCTCCGGCAGCCTCCCCCCGACGCGCCGTCATTTTCGGCGCGCTATGTCGGGTCCATGGTCGCGGACTTCCACCGCACGCTCCTGCGCGGCGGGATCTTCATGTACCCGGGGACCGTCGCCAAGCCGGAGGGGAAGCTGCGCCTGCTGTACGAGGTCGCCCCGATGGCCATGATCTGCGAGCAGGCGGGCGGCCGGGCCACCGATGGCCGGCGGCGCATCCTCGACATCGAGCCCGAGGGCCTGCACCACCGCGTGCCGACCTTCCTGGGCGCTTCCGACCTCGTGGAGATGGCGGGGCGCTACCTGGCCGAGGACTGATCCCGACGGCGGGACCGCCCCCCATAGCGATCGGCCCCGCCGGCATCCGCCAGCGGGGCCGTTTGTTTCCGCGATGCCGTTCCCGGAATCCGTGGGTATCCCGGATCGCCTCCCCTAGAAGGTGACCTGGAACCCCACGTTCAGGTTCCGCGGATAGCCGAGGAAGACCTCGGCCGAGTCCGCATCGTGAACGTCGCCGTCCTCGAAGTAGCTGTTGAACTGCGAGGCGTCGGTGGCATCCTGGATGTAGGTCGCGTCGAGGAGGTTGTACACGTTGGCGAAGACGCGCACGCCCGCCCCACCGGCGATCGGGATGATGTCGCCGAGCGCATACGAGAGGTGCAGGTCGAGGACCGAATAGCCCGGGGGCTGCCAGGACTGGATGCCCCTCTCGGCCGGATCGCTGCGGTTCAGGTGATTGAACGCCGCGTAGTGGTTGCCGAAGAACTTGCCCACCAGCGACACGTGGGCGCCGTCCGACGGATAGACCGACGCGCTGAGGGCCAGTTGCCGCTGAGGCGCGTCGGCCACCTTGAGGCCTTCGATGTAGAAGTCGACGTACACCGACTCGGTGGTTCGGTCGTCGGCGCGGTAGAAGCCGGTGGCGTCCTCCAGATACGTCCAGTTGCCGACCGAGAGCGCGCCGTCGAAGCGCACGAAGTTGCTCGGCTGCCAGGCCCCCTCGGCTTCGATGCCCATGTGCCGCGCGTCCACCCCCAGCAGGGTCACCAGCCCATCCACGCCCTCGATGCCGCCCAGGTCCCGGACGAAGCCCCTCTGGGTCCGATTCTTCCAGGTGGTGTGGTAGAGGTTGACGTCCAGCGAGACCTGGCGGGTGGTGGAACGAAACTGTGTTCCCACCTCGAACGAGAGGAAATCCTCGTTCTGCGGATCGTCGTGAAGCGTGCCGTTGTTGTCGTCGATCACGCCGTCGAAGATCGGCACCTTGGAAACGACGCCCGCGTTCCCGAACACGGACCACTCGGCGCTGAGATTGCGAACCGCGCCACCCTTGATCTGATAGCCCCTGAGATTGCCGCTCTCGAGTTGGAGGTTTCCGCCGCGAGGGTCGGACTTGAAGAAGTCCACGAAGGTGTAGGAATTCTGGGCCCATCCGACCATGCCGTAGAGTGACCCCCCGCGGGAGGTCTTCTCGGCCTGTGCGTAGGCGCCCAGCCAGTCCACCGTGTTCTCGTTGTGATAGTGGATCTTGTCGCCGAGATTGCGGTTGTGCTCCGCTTCGGACCAGAAGTCGGAGGGGGTGCAGCGGTTTCTGCCGGAGCACTCGAAATGGGTGCCGCCCAGCAGGTCGCGCACCTCCCGGTAGTGCGCGATGTTGGCCGTGCGCCAGTCGACGCCGATCTCGGTGGTCAGGCCCCCGTCGAAGGTCTTCCGGAGCTTGGAGATGGCGCCCCAGGTCGACTGGTTGTTCACCGAGTTGCGAAGGATGCCCCGGGATCCGTCGGCTTCATCCCGATTCCTCGCGATGGTGGCATCCCAGTCCGGGATGCGCTGGCCGTAATCGAAGTTCCATCTCAACGACCCGATGGTACCCGTACCTCCTCCGGCGCCGCCGGAGAAATACCCCACGGTGGTCAGGCTCAGTCCATCCCCGAAGTAGGAGTACCAGTTCAGGTTGACCTGCGGCTTGTGGAAGTAGTTCTCGCGCTCGTTGAGAAAGCTGTCGCTGAAGCGGCCTCTCCGTCCCGAGTCCGGGCCCGTGCTGTTGTACTGGCTCCCGCCATAGCTGCTGCTCACCGGGGCCACGTTGGGGCTCCGGCCCCTGCCCACCTCGGGGAACTTTTCGAACGCCCCGGCGTCGAATCCGTCGAGCGTGCGCGCGTAGTCCGGGTCGAGGCTGGCCAGGTTGAGCTTGTAGATGTTCTGGCCGTGTCGCTGCGGCGCACCGACCGCGTAGGCCTCGAGCCGGTTGTTGGAGTTCACCTGGAACGACGTGGCCAGGTAGTAGGCCCAGGCGTCGGTCCACGTGGCGTCGCCTCCCGTGAAGCCCCTGTACATCCCGCCCCCGGTCTTGCGAACGACGGAACCCGTGGCGGCGAACGCTCCCATGGGACCCGTGTTCACGACCACGGTCTCCTTCAGCATGTTGCCGCCGAGCCCCCAGCCGCCGTCGTCGTTCAGGCTGCCGAGCCCGAACTCCTGCTTGTACGTGAGACCCGCACCCTCGGCCGCGGGGTCGGTGATGACGTTGATCGTGCCACCGATCGACGGCGTGGCCAGGTTGACCGCCGAGAGGCCGCGCTGGAGCTGGATGCTGGTCGCGGCATCGCCCAGGCCGTCCCAGTTGGACCAGTAGACCCACCCGTTCTCCATGTCGTTGACGGGCACGCCGTTGATCATCACGGCGGTGTTGCGCTGGTTGAAGCCGCGCACGTTGATGCGCGCGTCGCCGGCGCCGCCCCCCTGCTGGGTCGCGTAGACGCTGGGGGTCACGTTCAGCACCAGCGGAAGGTCCCTGGAGCCCAACTGGTTCTGGATCTGCGTCTTGCTCACGTTGGTGAACGCCACCGGCGTCTGCCTGTCCTGCGCCCGGGTGGCGAAGACCTCGAGGGCATCGAGGGCGATCGCCTCCTGGCTCAGGCTGAAGTCCAGCGCCAGCGACTGGCCGGCCGCCAGCGAGACTTCGGTCTCGGACTCGCGTCCGTATCCGATCAGGGTCACCGTGACGGTGTACGGCCCGCCGGGACGAACGCCCTCCACCTGGTACGCGCCGTCGCCGCCCGACAGCGCTCCCGTCTGAACCCCGGTCAGGTCGTGCGTGACGACCACCTGCGCACCGGCGACGCCGGCCCCCAGGTCATCGGTCACCCGGCCCGTGACGGTCGCGGTCTCCTGTGCCGCCAGACCGGCGGCGGAGAGGACAAAGAGCGCGGCGCAGAGCGCCTTCAGACGAATTCCGCGTGACATCTGCTATCCTCCGATTCATGGGTGCGTTGCATGCGGTTTATCGGTGCTTTGCATGACTCGTGGCTGAGGCGCGAGCGCCGGACACATCGCTGCCGAAGGGTACTCCCGCGACCCTCCGAAGCGTTGCGAACAAATGTAACCACGACCGGGCTTCCGCGTAACGGTTCGCAAACGGAAAAACGGGCGTCTATTCGTACCTCAGCGACTCCACCGGGTCGAGGCGGGCGGCCCTGCGGGCCGGGAGGATGCCGGCCACCAGGCCGATCGCCATGAGGATCCCCGCGCACACAGCGGCGATGGGGGCGGAGAGCTTCGGATTCACGATGTATTGCAGCGCGGGATCATCGATCGGCAGCGCGTCGATGCCCGTCACGAGGAGCGCGGCGATGCCGAGCCCCGCGAGACCCCCGCCGACGGCGATGAGGATCGCTTCGAAGAGGAACTGGCTCACGATGTGCCGTTTCCGCGCGCCGACGGCGAGCTTGACGCCGATCTCCCGCGTCCGTTCCCGCACCACGACGTACATGATGTTCGCGACTCCGACTCCGGCCACGATCAGGGTGAACGCGCCCACCAGTCCGAGGAAAATCTGAATCCCGAGCCCGATCTGGCCCACGATCTTCTCATCCTCGATGAAGTCCCAGATCGCGAGCGCCCGCTCGTCCGCCGCGGCGAACCGGTAGCGGCCGCCGAGCACCCGGTACAACTCCCGCTTGGCCACCGCCGCGTCCTTCACGTCGCGAGGCCGCAGGAGCAGGTGGTTCACGAACTCCTGGCCGTAGATGCTCCGGAACGTGGAGGCCGGGATCACGGCGCGGTCCTCGTCCGGTCCGTTGTTGCTCGAGTCCTGGAACTTCGACTCCATCACGCCGATGACGCGGAACGGAAGCCCGTCCAGCGTCACCGTGCGCCCCACCGGCGGCGCGTCGCCGAACAGGCGTCCGGCGATCCCGTCTCCGAGGAAGAGCACGCGCCGCTTCTCGTCGATGTCGCGCTGGTTGATGAACCGGCCGCCGGGGGCGGGGAACATGCGCCGCAACTCGGAGAAGACCGGGTTCACGCCCTCCATGTACGTCGTCGTCTGGCTCTCCTCCACCTTCAGGTGCGTCCGGCCCCGGCCGTAGGAGGGACTGCCCATCTCGAACTCCGGCACCGCGCGCAACAGCAGGTCGAGATCTTCCTCCCGCAGCCGGATCCGCCGTCCCTTCGACAGCCCCTCGTGCTCCATGCTCGTCTGGCCGCCGTAGACCATGAAGATGCGTTCGCCGGCGTTGAGCAGCCCCACGGAGAACTGGTTTCGAAGCCCCTGCCCGAAGGCGAGCAGGAGGACGATCGAGATCGTCCCCCACACCACGGCGAAGATCGTGAGGAAAGCGCGCGTCTTCTGGGCCCGCAGGTCGCCGAGGAACTCTTCGAGGAGGATCTTCCACATGGGTCAGTCCCGGAGACATTCGACGGGGTCGAGCGCCGCCGCGCGGCGGGCGGGGAAGAACCCGGCCAGCATCGCGATGAACGCGAGGAGCGCAAGGGTCACCCCGGCCACCTGCAGCGAGATTGTCGGCGTCCCGACGAACTCCTGCATCGGGACCAGCGACATGACCTTCACGACTCCGAGGGAGACGACGACGCCGAGCGCCGCGCCCACGACGACGATGAGCATGCTCTCGGTGAGGAACTGCCACAGGATGGATCGCCGGGTGGCGCCGAGCGAGCGCTTGATCCCGATCTCGTTCGTCCGCTCGCGCACCACGATGTACATGATGTTCGCGACCCCGATCCCGCCCACGCTGAGCGTGAAGCTGCCGACGATCGCGAAGAAGATCTTGAACCCGAGGAAGAGGAACCCGAACATCCGTTCCCACTCGGCCGTGTCCCATACGGCCAGCGCATCGTCGTCCGCGGGGTTGAAGCGGTACTTCGCTCCAAGGACCTCGTAGACCCGCGCCTCCACGTCCTCCGTCCGCGACGCGTCCGCGGTCCGGTAGACGAGGTTGGAGACGAAGCGCGAGCCGAACAGGGCCGCGTGCGTGCCGGCCGGGATGAACACGCGGTCCTCGTCCCTCGAGTTGTAGGACGAGTTCTGAACCTTGGGCTGGAGCACGCCGATCACGGTGAAGGGCGAATCTCCGATCCGGACCTGCTCGCCGACGGGGTCGGCGTCCCCGAACAGGACGCGGGCGACCTCGTCTCCGAGAAACACGACGCGTCGCCGCTCCCGCTGGTCGCGCTCGTTGATGAAGCGGCCGCCGGGGAGGGGGATGATATTCCGCATCTCGCCGTAGATGGGGTAGATCCCGGTGATGTTCGGGTTCACGCCGTTGCGGCCGTAGCGGACCGGCGCCGCCCGCGTCGAGTACTCCGGGCTGATCATCGTGATGTCGGGGATCCGCCGGGCGAGCATCTCCGCGTCCGCCTCTCGCAGCCGGATCGACCGCCCCTCCCTGAACCCCGCGTGAGGCATCGTCGTGCGTCCGCCGAAGAGGATGACGATCCGGTCGCCGAGTCCGTGGAACCGTTTGATCGTCTGCCGTTCGAGCCCGACGGAGAAGGCGAGCAGCACGACGACCGCTACGGTGCCCCAGGTGATGCCGAGCACTGTGAGCGTGGTCCTGACGCGCTGGGCCGAGAGATCGGCCCACAACTGCCGCGCAGCGTCGAGCAACCTCACCGGGCGCCGGCCTCGCGCACCGTCACCGGCGGCTGACGTCGTGCACTAGGTGATCTCGCGCCGCGGGGGCTCCAGCACGCGCTCGCCCTCCGCCAGGCCGTCCAGCACCTCGACGCTGATCCCGTCGCTCAGCCCGGTGCGGATCTCGCGTTCCTCCGTCTCCTCGGGTCCCAGCCGGACCGTGACGAGCGTGCGCTCGTCCTCGAACCGGACCAGGCGCTCGGGGATGACGAGCACGTCCGAACGGCGCTCGATGATCACGTGCGCGTTGGCGGAATAACCCGCCCGCAGCGCCGCGCCGTCCAGCGGAAGCACCGCGATCTCGACCGGGAAGAGGGTGGCGTTTTCCTCGTCGCGGCCCTTGAGCGAGATCTTCGACAGTCGTCCTTCGATGCGCGCGTCCGGGAGCGCACCGATCGTGATCTCCACCGGCATGCCCTCGGTCAGCCGCCCCACGTCGATCTCGTCCACCGTGCCGCGGAAGAGCAGTTCGTCCATCTCCGCCATCGTCATGAGGGCGGTCCCTTCCTGGAACGTCGTCAGCGGGACGACGGGATCCCCGATTTCCACCATCTTCTCGAGGATGAACCCCTGGATCGGGGAGGTGATGACTGTCTCGACGGCCTCGTCGCCGATCGTCACGCGGCCCTCGGAGAGGAGGGCCAGCCGCTCGGTCGCGATCTGGACCTGGAGCGCAGCCTCGTCATGCTGGCGGGCCACGGTCTCGTATTCCTCCTCGGACACGAATCCGCGGCCGCGCAGCGCGGTGAGCCGGTCGCGCTGCCGCTCGAGCTGCTGGAGTTCGATCTCCCGCAGTTCCACGTTGCGCCGCGCCTCCACGAGTTCGATCGGCGTGGGGTTGGGCTGGACCTCGAGGAGGGGCTGGCCGCGCTGGACGTACTCGCCGGGCTCCTTGAACATCTGCCGCACGACGCCCGCTAGTTGCGACTTCACGCTCACTTCGACCAACGGCTCGATGCGTCCCACGGCGAGCGCCCGGTCCACGATCTCGCCGCGCTCCACGGCGACGGTGCCGGTCTCGCCATCTTCGCTGCCGCCGGCGCTCGACACCGCGAACGCCGTCGCTCCCAGCCCGCCGATCAGGACTGTGGAGGCCAGTATCTTCGTGCCTCGCTTCATGCGAACCCGCGCTCCTCCGCCGGGATTGAAACAGGTCGGCCGTCCGCCCAGCCGGCCGCGGAGCGGGGACGGCCCTACGGGTGGGCCTACGGAGCGACCGGCGTTTGGTTTCGTCCGCCGCCGCCCTGTCGGAGGGGATGGCGGACGGCTAACGGGCTAGGGCGTGCGGGATTCGATCCAGCGGGGGGCGCGCGGGATGGGCAGGGGTTGCGGTTGTGCCTCCAGGTAGGCGACGAGCGCCTCCAGATCCGCGACTTCCAGGGGGTCGATGACTTCGGCTTCGGCGAACACGGTGTAGCCACCGCCCCCGGTCGCGATGAAATCGTTGGCCGTCACGACGTAACGGCCCTCCGGCCTGAGCGGCGATCCGTCGTCGAGCGTCACGTCGAGAATCCGCTCACCCAGCGGGGCGTCCGGGTCGTAGCGGACGGTGATGCCGCTCGCGTGCAGGTCGACGTCACCGTCCCGGGCGGAGTGCTCGAGCGTCCGCAGAAGCTGCGCGCCGGTCATCGTGTGGCGGACCAGCATGTTGTTGAAGGGCTGGAGTTCGAAGAGATCGGCGAAGGTGATCGGTCCGGCCGGGAGGGACCGGCGGATGCCGCCGTTGTTCATGAGGGCGACATCGGCCCCGCTCGCCTGTCGCTGCGCGTCCGCCACGATTCGGCCGAGCGGGAAGTCGCCGTCCCGCGGGGCGGACAGCGCCTCGGGGAGGTCCACGATGACGCGGTCGACGATGGCCGCGATCTCGGCGCTGTAGGCGGCGACCAGCCGCTCGACGTCCGGGTCCGCCGCGACCTCGTCCGCCCACGCCTGTCGAATGCCGAGGCGTTGCGCGCTTACGGCCCCTTCCACGCTCCGGTCGATGCGTCCGAGTCCGTACGCCGTCGTGTTCGAGTACGACTGGATGACGGGAACGCCCTGAATCTCGGTCTCCACGCGCGAGTGCGTATGTCCCGTGACCGCGTAGTCGAAGCGTTCCGTCGTCACGGTCAGTGCGTCCAGGGCCGGGCCCCGGCACGCGCCCCCCGGCTCATCCTCCGCACCGATGTCGCAGAAGGCGCCTTCGTGCATGACCGCGACCACGAAGTCCACGCCGGCGGCCCGCACCTCCGGGATGTAGCGGTCGAGCGCATCCGAGATCGGCCGGAAGTCGAAGTCCGCGACGAGGGAGGGCCGGGCGACGACCGGCGTGGACGTCGTCGTCGCGCCGATGAAGCCGACCCGCACGCCGTCCCTCTCGACGATCGTCCAGGGCCGGACCCACTCGGGGTGCCGGTCGGTGTCCTTGAGGTAGATGTTCGCGCCGAGCATGGCGAAGTCCGCATCGGCCACGCGCTCCATGAGGACGTCGACGCCCCAGTCGAACTCGTGGTTCCCGATCGAGACGGCATCGTAGCCGATCCCGTTCATCGCCTCGATCATCGAGCGCCCATCCGTGAAGTTCGAGATCGGCGTGCCCTGCATGATGTCGCCGCCGGAGACGACGAAGAGGGGACACTCGGGCGTCGCGGAGCGCTCCCGCGAGACGTAGGCGGCGAGCGCGGCGGATCCGCCGACCGGGCGTCCGTCCGACCAGCTCTGCGCGGCGGGCAGCAGCCGTCCGTGCGCGTCGTTCGTGGAGAAGATCAGCGCGCACGCCGTCGGGTCCGCGGGAGCGCACGCCGCGACAGCCGCGATGCCCGCGCAGAGAAGGGCCGCGAGGGCAGACCTGGAACGGGCGGCGGGATGGCGCGGCATCAGACCGTCTGCAACGCCTGCGATCGTTCCATGTCGACGAGCGGCGCGGCGTAGTTGCCGGTCCAACAGGCGTCGCAGAAGGGACCGTGATCCGTGACCGCGTCGCGCATGCCCTCCATGCTGAGGTAGCCGAGCGATTCGACCTTCAGGTGTTGCCGGATCTCCTCGACCGTATGGCTGGAGCCGATGAGTTCCTCTTTCGTCGGCATGTCGATGCCGTAGTAGCAGGGGGAACGCACCGGCGGGGACGCGACCCGGAAATGCACCTCCCGCGCCCCCGAGTCCCGGAGGAGCCGGACGAGGCCGCTGCTCGTCGTACCCCGGACGAGCGAGTCGTCCACGACGACGATGCGCTTGCCGTCGACGAGTTCGCGCACGGGGTTGTACTTCACCCTCACCTTGAAATCGCGCCCCGTCTGCGTCGGATGGATAAAGGTTCGTCCCACGTAGTGGTTGCGGATGAGCGCGAGTTCGAACGGGAGGCCGCTGACCTCCGAGTACCCGAGCGCCGCCGAGTTCGACGAGTCGGGCACCGCGAACACGCAATCGGCCTCCGCCGGGTGCTCGTGGGCGAGCTGGCGGCCGAACGCCCGCCTCGCCTCGTCCACGCTGCACCCCCACACGCGCGAATCGGGACGCGCGAAGTACACGAGTTCGAACAGGCAGGCGCTGGGCTCGGCCGGAGGCAACGGCCGGAGCGATTCCACGTGGCCGTCGCGGACCTTCAGCACCTCGCCCGGTTCCACGTCGCGCACGTAGGCGGCCCCGATGATGTCGAGCGCGCACGTTTCGGATGCGAAGACGACGGCTTCGCCCCGCCTGCCCATCACCATGGGCCGGAAGCCTCGCGCATCGCGAGTCGCGTATACCGTGTCGCCGATGCAGAGGAGGAGGGAGAAGGCGCCGACCAGTTGCGAGAGCGCGTCGTCGATCTTGCCGTCCAGGTCGCGGTGCCGCGAGCGGGCGATGAGGTGGACGATGACCTCCGAGTCCGCATCCGTCTGGAAGATCGAACCGTCGCGGGCGAGCGAGCGCTTGAGCTGGTTCGCGTTCGTGAGGTTGCCGTTGTGCGCGAGCGCGAGCGGCTTGTCCTCGTACTGCACGAGGAGCGGCTGCGCGTTGCGGAGGCTGGATCCGCCCGCCGTCGAATAGCGGACGTGCCCGACGGAGAGCGATCCCTCGAGGGTGGCGAGCACGTCGTCGTCGAAGACGTCCGCCACGAGGCCCATGCCCTTGTGGACCCTCGACATGCCGGACCCGTCGACCGTGACGATGCCGGCGGACTCCTGTCCGCGGTGCTGGAGCGCGTACATCGACAGAAACGCGAGCTCGGCGGCGGCGTCCGAGCCGCTGACCGCCACGATGCCGCACTCCTCGCGCGGCTTGTCCAGCTCGAACGCCCCGCGCCCCGCGCCCCGGGCGCCACTCGTCGGGAGTCTCCTCATGACGTGATTCCCGCCTCCTCGCTCATGCGGCGCGGGATCGCCTCCTCGTAGATCCGCGCCAACTCGGCGGCCGGCGGGGCGATCGCATGGCCGGCGCCGGTCAGCCGGCACGGGCTGTCCGGCCCGTCCACGGTGCCTGCGCGCGCCACGGGCACGCCGTGACGCTGGCCGTGCGCGGCGATCCGCTCGCCCGCGCCGGGCCGGCACGTCAGCACGACGCGCGAGTGCGACTCGCCGAACCAGCGCGCCGCGGCCGACACGTCCGCCCCGGCGGGCGCCGCGTCGAGATCGACCGTGCAGCCGAGCGG
>NZ_CANPVT010000018.1 GCF_947581735.1 Candidatus Palauibacter soopunensis | reverse complement strand
TGAGCCCGACGGCGTTCGGCCAGATGGCGGTGGGCGATCCGAATCTGATGCGCCAGATCGGGCGTGGCCGTTCGCCGTCGCTCAGGACGGCGGACCGGATTCTCGCGTTCATCGCCGAGCACGACGGGGCATCGGGCGGTGGACGCGATCCCCCTCGACGGTCGTGACACCGGAGACCGACCAGCAAGCAGAGCACAACGAGGAGGAGCAGGACGATGACCGAGAACCCGAGGAACGAGAGAACGAACCCTCCGACCCGCTTCCTGCGGCTGCCCGAGGTGATGGCGCGCACGGGCCTGTCGCGGAGCACGATCTATGTCCGGTTGGCCGCGGGGTGCTTCCCCCGGCCGGTCGCCCTGGGCAGGCGCGCCGTGGGCTGGATCGAGGCCGAGATCGAGGAGTGGGTCGCCGAGCGGATCGCCGAGAGCCGATCCGTGGGCGAGCGGGCCGGTGAGCGCGTCGAGGCCGCGCACCGGATCCCCGAGGCCGGTTGGCGGGCGGCGGAGACCCGCCCGGTCCGATGATGCGGCGCGCTCGAAGCGGCCGGGGAACGGCGTCTTGGGCTTGCCTTGGGGAGGCAAGCCAGCGTACCCCGTGTAGGACACGGGGGCTGGCGAGGGGATGGCGCTGCCCCCCTTCGAACCCCACCAAGATCCGCGCGCCGCTGGAGCGCGCGGGCGGGGGCTCCGCCCCCCGTCCCCCGTGTCGGACGGTCGTCCGATGAGTGGCCGCCGCCCCGCAACCGTCTCCGCCCGCGTGTCGGCGGCCGAACTCGCCGACTGGCGGGCCAAGGCCGCGGCCGCCGGCGTTCCGCTGTCGGCGCTCGTCCGGGAGGCCATGGCCCGCACGCGCACATGGACGGCCCCGGCGGCCGAGGTCGAGCGCGAGCGCACGAAGCAGGTCGCGCGCATCGGCAACAACCTCAACCAGATCGCCCGGTGGGTGAACACCCACAAGGCCGCCATCGAAGCCGTCGAGGTGATCGTCCACCTGATCGCCGTCGAGCGGGCGCTCCGCGCGCTGGCTCCGGTCGAGAGCCCGGACGCCGATGCTCGTTAAGTTCCTCGCGCACGGAACCGGGTCGGCCCGCAAGGCGGCCAGGTACCTCCTCGGGGAGCTTGACGCTGCCGGGAAGGAGCGCGAAGGCGTCGAGGTGCTCAGGGGAGACCCCCACCAAGTGGCCGCCGTGGCCGATACGCTCCCCTTCGACCACAAGTACACCTCCGGCGTGATCGCGTGGGCGCCGGAGGACGAGCCCACCGAAGAACAGATCGAAGCCGTCCTCGACGAGTTCGAGAAGACGGCGTGGGCGGGGCTCGAATCCGACCGCTACGCATGGGCGGCGGTGCTGCACCGCGAGAAGGACGGCGGAGCGCACGTTCATGTCCTTGCCGCCCGATGCGACTTGGAGACCGGCCGGAGCCTGAACATCGCCCCGCCCGGCTGGGAGAAGACGTTCGGCGCGCTTCAGGACGCCTTCAACCACGAACACGGCTGGAGCCGTCCGGACGATCCGGCGCGGGCCAGGGTGCAGCAGCCCGGACACCGCGCCTACGTCGAGGCCGCCCAGCTGAAGGCCGGGCTCCGGATCGAATCCTCCCCACGCGACCTGATCCGGGACTACCTGATCCAACGCGTCGAGCAGGGCGCGGTGCGCGATCGCCACGAGGTCGTCGCCGCGCTCCGGGAGGCGGGGCTTGAAGTGCCCCGCCAAGGCATGGACTACCTGACCGCCATGGACCCCGAGACGGGGAAACGGTGGCGGTTGAAAGGAGAACTGTACGGAGTTGATTTCCAACGCGAACGACTTGATGGAGCGGCTGCGGAAGAAGTTGGAGACCGAGCGCAGGGAGATCGAGGAGTTGACCGCGGACGAGCTCGAACGGCTCGCCGGGAACTCGCGGCGCGCCGTGAGCTACGCGCTGCGTACCATCAGGCGCGATACGGAGGTGGCGACCGGGCGGATGCGCGAGTTGCTGATGAAGGGTTGGATGAGGCCCCTGATCGTCGGCCTGAGCCTCTCGCTCGGCACCTTCGGCGGAAGCTGGGCGACGATGCGCTGGTTGTCGAGGAGCATCCACACCCGGATCGAGGCCCGCGCCGAACTGGGCCGGGACATCGAGGACGCCCGGCGGACGCTCGCCCAACTGGAGGTGGACACGTGGGGGCTCGTGTTCCACGAGATCAAGGGCGAGCGGTTCGTCGTGGTGCCGGACGGGGTGCTGGACCGTCCGCCGTGGCGGGTGGACGACCGTCCGGCCTTGAAGCTGTCGAACGAGTGAGGAGGCTGTATGAGCGCGTTAGAGGGGCAGTTGACGAGGGCCTTGCGGAGGTTGTCCGTGCAGTACGAGCGGGAACAGCGGCGGCACTCCGAACAGGTCGAGGCCTTGCGGCGGCAAGTCGAGCGGCAGACCGGGGAGAACGCCACCTTGAGGCGGCGAATCGAGCGGCTCGACGAGCAAGTGACAGGCTTGACCGAGTACTACGGGACATCTGGCG